>JAOPZP010000092.1 GCA_025964055.1 Conexibacter sp. | reverse complement strand
ATGAGCGGCACCGGCGACCGCTGGTTCACGGCGCCCAGCGGCGCCATCCGGTCGCTGTTCCGGCCCGGCTACAGCAGCGAGGACGCCAGCCGCGACGTCGGCGACAGCACGATCACCGAGACCATCGGGCTCGGCGGCTTCGCGATGGCGGCGGCGCCGGCGATCGCGCACTTCGCCGGGATCAGCCCCGAGGACGCCCTTCGCGCCACGCTCACCATGTACGACATCACGTGGGCCGAGAGCGCGCACTACCGCATCCCCGCGCTGGGCTACCGCGGCAGCCCGGTCGGCATCGACTGCCGCAAGGTCGCCGCCACCGGCATCGCGCCCGTGGTCAACACCGGGATCGCCCACCGGGACCCGGGCGTGGGCGTGATCGGCGGCGGCATCGTCGCGCTTCCGGTCGAACCGTTCGCCACCGCGGCACAGGAGCTTGCGGACCCCGGATGGTTGAGCGCGTAACCGTCCGGCGCGGTGCGTTCCACGATCCGGTGACCTTGATGGCCGCCGCGGAGGAGGCGCGGGCGGTCCAGGGCGTCACGCACGTGGCCGTGGGGATGGGCGAGCCGCTGAACCTGACGATCATCGGGCTGCGCCACGGCTACGACCTGGCGGGCGAGGACGCACTGGGCCCCGATGACCTCGTCGTCGGGCTGCGGGCCGACAGCGACGCGGCGGCCGAGGACGCGCTCAGGGTCGTGGAGCGGGCGCTGGCCGAGCGTCGCGGGGTGTACGAGGTCATGGACGTGGGTCCGTACGTCTTTGCCGGCGACCTGCGTGGAACGCCCGTGCAGCGGATCGACTGGCGTGCGGCGCGCCCGGCGGCGGCCGAGGAGGAGCTGGCGCTGCTGGAGGCCCGCGACGAGGCGATCACGCGCGCCAACGACGTCGCGGTGGGGCGGATGCAGGACGCCAGGCCGCTGGTCGTGGGGGTCGCCGTGGCGCGCGACGTCCTGCCCGGGATGAGCGACCGGACCCTGCTGCATGCCGGGCCGCCGATCGAGTGGGCCGACATGACGGGGCCGATGCGCGGAGCGGTGATCGGCGCCGCCCTCTTCGAGGGGCTGGCCGACGACGCGGAGGACGCCGTGCGCCAGGCCGAGGCGGGGGCGTTCGAGTTCGCTCCCGGCCACGAGCGGTGCGCCCTGGGCCCCATGGCCGGCGTGATCAGCGCGTCGATGCCGGTGTGGACCGTCGAGAACGACGCGCACGGCAACCGCGCGTACTGCACGCTCAGCGAAGGTCTCGGCGGCCCGTTCCGCTTCGGCGCCTTCGACCCGTCGGTGATCGAGCGCCTGCACTGGCTGCGCGCGGTCCTGGCGCCCATCGCCGGTTCCGCGCTCGAGCGCCTGCCGGCACCGCTGGACCTGCGGTCGATCACCGCCAGTGCCCTCGAGATGGGCGACGAGGTCCACAACCGCAACCCGGCGGCGACCTCGCTGGTGTTCCGTGCGCTGGCGCCCGCGCTCATGGACGTCGACGCGCCGTCGACCGACATCGTCGACGTCGCGCGATACATGGCCGGCGACGACTTCCTGTACCTCAACCTCAGCATGGCCGGCGGCAAGGCGACCGCCGATGCCGCCTCGGGGATCGCGGACTCCACGATCGTCACGACGATGGCGCGCAACGGGACCGAGTTCGGGTTGCGGATGAGCGGCACCGGCGACCGCTGGTTCACCGGGCCCAGCAGCAGGATCCACGCCATCTTCCATCCGGGGTATGGGCACGACGACGCCAACCCGGACATGGGTGACAGCACGATCACCGAGACCACGGGCCTCGGCGGCTTCTCGTGGGCCGCGGCGCCGGCGATCGGGCACTTCGCCGGCGTGAGCGCCGAGGACGTCATGCGCGCCACGCTCACCATGTACGACATCACCTGGGCCGAGAGCGCCCACTACCGGATTCCCGCGCTGGGCTACCGCGGCAGCCCACTCGGCATCGACTGCCGCAAGGTGGCCGCCACGGGGATCGCACCCATCGCCGACACCGGCGTGGCGCACCGCGAGGCCGGTGTCGGCAAGGTCGGCGGCGGGTTCGTCCGGCCGCCGATGGCACCGTTTGCCGCCGCGGTGCAGGCGCTGGCGGCGGGCGCCGCGTGACGCTCGCGGCACTCAACCCGGCTTCTTCTGCGCGACGAAGCTGACGTTGAAGGAGCAGAAGCCGCCCGCGGTCGTCGACGACGGGCTGTTGCGTCCGGAGAAGTTGCCCGAGCCGATGTCGCCCGGCGCTGGGCCCGCAGCGCTCTGCCCGCCGCCCGGAGGCCCCGTCGGGGCGGTCTGCGTCGGGGCGCCGGAGACGGCGGGGAACCAGCGCAGGAACAAGCGGGTGGTGAGCGTGCCGGAGGTCGCCGGGGTCTTGGTCGCCGCCGGGAACGCGTTGACGACCCCGGCCGGGTTGCTGATCGGCGTCCCGGCGAGGTCGGCGTGGGCGGTGAACAGGGTGGCGGTGCCGCTCACGCAGCCGGCGTCGACGTAGGAGCCCGCGGCCAGCGTCGCGCCCGGCTGGTCGCCGTTGGACCCGAGGACGGCCTGGCCGATCACCGCGCCGCCGGCGAGCAGGTCGTATGTGCTGTTGGCAAACGGCGGGTTCGCGCCGGCCGGGGTGGCGAGGACGCCCGCGCCGATGGCGACGATGGCGAGCCCGAGTGAGAACTTGATGCTGGTCATGGGATTCCCTCCGCGACGATCGTCTCACCACCGTGCGGCGAAGCGGCGGTCGATTGACGGCTGAATGGCCTATATCCGCACATACGCTGGCGGGCGTGTGCGTATAAATCGACGCCGGGCGTTGACACGTGTGAGTCATCGTGGAAGTCCACTTGACCCTGGTCAGGCCGGGTGGTTCAGTGAACACATCTCATAAAAAGCGCAGCAGTCGGGGGCGGTGAGATGTTCTCTTGGTGGTCTGGTCGCATTGGTCGTGGAGGCCGCAGGCGTCGCTTCGTGTGGGGCAACGGCTCGGCGTGGGCCAACCCGATACTGGTCTGTGCCATGGGCGGCGCCGTCGCGTGGGTGCCGCTCGGGCTGGGGCCGGCCGAGGGCTCGGCGGGCGCCGCGCGAGGCGACGATCCTCCACCGGCGGTCGTCTCCTGCCTGGCGCTGCCGTCCGATGCCGACCGGGCGAGCTGCTTCGCGGCGTTGGACGTGCAGGGCGCCGGCGGTGCGCCGCCGAACGTGGCGGCCTGCCTCAGCGCGCCCTCAGACGGGCAGCGGGCCGACTGCTTCGCCGCCGTGGGCGGCGGCA
>JAOPZP010000049.1 GCA_025964055.1 Conexibacter sp. | reverse complement strand
GCCGGCGGCGGCTCGCGCGGGCCGCTGGCGCCTGCGCGCGCTGGCCTTCTGCTGCCTGTTCGCCGAGGGTGCGGCGATGGACTGGAGCGCCGTGCACCTGCGCTCCGTCGGCGCGGGCGCCGCGGTGGCGGCGCTGGCCTACGCGGCCTTCTCGGTCGCCATGGCCACGGGCCGCCTGACCGGTGACCGGCTCAACGAGCGCTGGGGGCCCGTGACGCTCGCCCGCCGCGGCGGGCTGCTGGCCACCGGCGCGATGGCGGTCTCGCTGGCCACCGGCGTCCCGATCGTCAGCCTGCTCGCCTACCTCGCGCTGGGGGCCGGGCTGTCGGTCGTCATCCCGCTCATCTTCCGCGCCGCGGCGGCCGGCGCCGACGCCGGCCCGGCGCTGGCCGGCGTGACCACCACCGGCTACCTCGGGCTGCTGTCGGGACCGCCGGCGATCGGCGCGGTCGCCTCGGCGAGCTCGGTGCCGACCGCGCTGCTCCTGGTCGTCGTCGCCACGACCGCGGTCGCGCTGGGCGCCGGCGCGCTGCGCCTGCCGCGCGTCGCCGCGGGCGCGACCGACGTCGCCCACTCCCCGGCGCCTGCGAGGGCCGCATGACCCCGGCGTTCGCCGCCATTCTCAGCGACCTCGACGGCGTGCTGGTCGACTCCGGCGACTCCATCGAGGAGACGTGGGGTACGTGGGCGCGCTCGGTGGGCCTCGACCCCGCGGTGCTCGACGGCCGCATTCACGGCCGCCCGGCCGGCGACGTGATCGCCGAGGTCGCCCCGCACCTGGACGCCGCCGCGGAGGCCGCGAGCGTCTCCGCGCTCGACATCGCCGGCCCGCCCGCCCGGCTGCTGCCGGGGGCGACCGAGCTGCTGGACGGCGCCTCCGGCCTCCCGGTCGCGATCGTCACGTCGTGCGGCCACGCGCTCGCGCACGAGCGCCTGCGCGCGGCCGCCCTGCCGGTGCCGGCGGTGCTCGTCACGTCGGACCGCGTCAGCGCCGGCAAGCCCGATCCGCAGGGCTACCGGCTGGCCGCCGCCGAGCTCGGCGTCGCGCCGGAGCGCTGCGTCGTCTTCGAGGACGCCCCGGCCGGCATCGCGGCGGCGCGGGCGGCGGGCGCGACGGTCATCGCCATCTCGACCACGCATCCGCCCGCGGACCTGCAGCAGGCGAGCACGATCGTCGGCTCGGTCGCCGACGCGCTGGCGCTCCTGGCGGCGGGCTACGGGCCGGGCTTCTAGAGCCCGAGCTCGGAGCGGTAGGTGGCGCGGTACTCCTTGCGGGCGTCGAGCACGCGCTTGACGTAGGTGCGTGTCTCGCCGAACGGGATCGCGCCGATGTCCAGCGCCTGGCCGCCGGCGCGCGCCTTCGCGATCCAGCGGTCGACGTTGCCCTCGCCGGCGTTGTAGGCCGCCAGGACCAGCGGCGTGTCGTCGCCGTAGCGCCGCATCAGGTAACGCAGGTAGAACGTGCCGTAGGCGATGTTGACCTGGGGCGTGCCGAGGTCGGCGACGCGGAACGCGGTCCCGCCCGACTTGTTGGCGATGTACTGCGCGGTCGCGGGCGTGAGCTGCATGAGCCCCTGTGCGCCGGCCGACGACGTGCGGCCGTCGATGAAGTGCGACTCGGCGTAGATCACCGCGGCGACGAGCGCCGGATCGACGCCCTTGTCGTGGGCCTGCTGGCGGATGATGTCCTCGTGGCGCAGCGGCAGAGCGATCTCCCGCACGGCGTGGTGCAGGAGCGGCCGGAGCACGAACGCAGCGCCCACGGCGAGCAGCGCGACCAGCAGCAGCGCGCCGACCCGGCGGCGCCGCACGCGGTTGTGGCGCTTGAGCGCGACGGCGCTCGCGCGGCGCGGCGAGGCCGGCGACCGGCGCCGGGCGGCGGGTGTGGCGCTGCGGCTGCTCATCGGTTGCCCACCTTTGCAAGCACGTCCGACAGCAGGCGCTCGAGGTCCGCCTCCGAACCGTCGTTGCGGACCACGAACGTCGCACGTTGCGCCTTCTCGTCCTGCGTCAGCTGCCGGGCGGCGCGCTCGTCGACGGCCTCGTGCCCGCGGGCGGCGGCACGCTCCCGACGCACCGCCTCGTCGGCGACCACGGCGATCGTCGCGTCGTAGATGCCGTCCATGCCGGCCTCGAAGAGCAGCGGGGTCTCCACCACCGCAGCCTTCGGCGCCGGGTCGACGGCCTCCTGCTCGGTGCGGAACGCCCAGACGCGCCGGCCGACCAGCGGCCAGAGGAGCTCCTCCAGCCACCGGCGCTCGTCGGGTGCCGCGAAGACGTGGCGGGCGATCGCACCGCGGTCCACCGTCCCGGCGGGCGCCACCGCGGCGCCCCACCGGGCCACGACGGCGTCGCGCACCTCGTCGGAGCCGTAGAGCTCGTGGACGACCGCGTCGGTCGACAGCGTCGCCGCGCCGAGGCGCGCCAGCGCCGCGCACGCGGTCGACTTCCCGGAGCCCATGCCGCCGGTCAAGCCGACGAACGGGACCCGGCTGCGACCGGACCCCGGACCTCGCGGCTCGTCGTGGGCTGTCGCGCGGTCGTCGCCGCTGGAACGACCAACGGCCGCGCCGGAACCGGCGCGGCCGCTGGGTTCAGCGTCCTGTTGGGGTGATGCGGCCACCGGCCGCAGCCCTCAGGCCTGGGGCTCGGCGTCGCCCTCGGGCGCGGCCTCGGCCTCGGGGGCCGGGTCCGGGCTCGGAGCGGCCTCTGCCTCGGCCTCGACCTCGTCGGCGGTCGGCGTGGCGTCCGCCTCGGGGGCGGGAGCCTCGTCGACCGGAGCCTCGGGGGCCGGAGCCTCGTCGGCGGCCTCGGCGGCCGGAGCGTCGACGTCCTCGGCGGGCACCTCGACCTCGGCGTCGTCGGCGGCCTCGACGGGCAGGCCCGTCTCCTCCACCGCGGCGTCGGCGTCGTCGACGGCGATCTCGCCGTCGGCACCCTCACCGGCGAACACGTCCTCGCTCAGGCCGAGTTCGGGCACGTCGTCGAGGTCACCCGCACCGACGGGCTGGCCCTCGCCCGGCAGCGGCAGACCGGCCTCGCGGGCGCGGGTCTCGCTCGGGAGGACCTGGCCCTCCACACGCTTGATGGACAGCGAGAGACGGCGACGCTCGGAGTCGATCTCGAGGATCTTCACGCGGACGACGTCGCCCGGCTGGACGACCTCACGCGGGTTCTCCACGTGGTGGGCGGCGAGCTCGGAGATGTGCACGAGGCCCTCGACGCCGTCGAGGATCTCGACGAACGCGCCGAACGTGACGACCTTCGTGACGGTGCCCTCGAGCTCGTCACCGACGTTGTAGGTGTCGACGACCCGCTGCCACGGATCCTCCTGGGTCTGCTTGAGGCCCAGGGAGATGCGCTGGCG
>JAOPZP010000031.1 GCA_025964055.1 Conexibacter sp. | reverse complement strand
CCAGCTCGTCCTCGGCCGCGCGCAGACCGTGCGTCGACCCGAGGCCGACGAGGAGGACATCGGGCGAGGGCATCACCTGGCATTGTCCCGCGCCCGGCTTTGCGGCGCATGACCCTCACCTCGCACCACATCCCTCGACGCGCGATGCCGCGTTGACCGGAACGCTCGTCAACGTCGGCGCGATCCTCCTCGGCACGCTGATCGGCGAGCTCGTGGGCGGCCGCCTGACCCTCGATCTCCAGACGCGGGTCCTGCACGGCCTCGGGCTGGTCGTGCTCGTGATCGGGATCGACAACGCGCTGGCCTGGCGCGACACCAACGCGCTCTTCGTTCTCGGCGGCGTCCTGCTCGGCGGCCTGGCCGGCGAGGCGCTGCACATCGAGGACCGCCTGCAGGCCGTCGGCGACCTCGCCCAGGCGCGCCTCCAGCGCCGCGGAGGCGCGGAGGACTCGACGGTCTCCGAAGGGTTCTTCACCGCCAGCCTGGTGTTCTGCGTCGGCGCCCTGGCGGTCGTCGGGCCGATCCAGGAGGGCCTGACCGGCAACCACGACACGCTCTTCACCAAGGCGCTGCTCGACGGCTTCGCCTCGGTCGCGCTGGCCGCCAGCCTCGGCTGGGGGGTCGCGCTGTCGGCGATCAGCGTCCTGATCTACCAGGGTGCGCTCACGCTGGGCGCGGGGCTGTTCGACACGATTCTCACGCCGGGCAGCGACGCGCTGCTCTCGATGACCTCGGCCGGCGGCGTGCTGATCATCGGGCTGTCGCTCAAGCTGCTCGACATCCAGGACGTCAAGGTCGGCAACTTCCTGCCGGCCCTGATCTTCGCGCCCGCAATTGCGGGTATCGCCTCGATCTTCTAGGACTTCACGCCGTCGATCGACGGCCGCTCGCGCCGCAGGCCGGGCACGCGCACGACCTCCATCGGCGCCACGGGTGACGAGCGCTCGACGAAGAACGACACGCCGTCGCGCTCCTCGATCGCCTGCACCGCGCTCTCCTGGCGCCGCCACGCCAGCGACCAGATGATGGTGAACCCGGTCGCGATGCCCGGGATCTGCGGGCCCAGGAACGACAGCGCGCCGGCGACCACCACGACGACGAACAGCGGCCACAGGCGGTTGGCCATCGTCGTCCCGGGCCGGACCGCGGGCATCATCGTCGCGGCCTTGGCGTCGGCCAGCAGCTTGGCGATCGGCGGGTTGACCTGGTTGCGCCGGCCGACGTAGGTCCCGATCAGCGTGGCGAGCACCCACCACCCGACCATGACCGGCACCACGCCGTCCTGCTGCGTGGACCCGGCGGCGACGATCGTCAGGACGCCCAGCGTCGTGGCGGCGCCGGCGCTCAGGAGGACGGTCGCGCGCAGGAAGTCGACGAACCGCATCCCCTACGCGGATCCCGCCAGCACCTCGAGCGCCGACCGCACCCCGAGCGGGCCGTCGACGAGCAGGTCGGCGGCCTCGTCGAGCTCGGGCGGCGTCTCGTCGGAGCGGACGCCGACGCACACCGCCTGGCGCAGGCGACCGTCCGCCACGGCCTCGCGCAGCGCGGTGAACGCATCGAGGTCGGTGCGGTCGTCGCCGACGTAGAGGGCGACCTCGATCTGCGGCGCGTCGTCCAGCAGCCGGTCGACGCCCTTGCCCTTGTGCAGCTCGACCGGCGGCCGGACCTCGAGGATCTTGCGACCGAAGTGCGTCACGAAGCCGGCCGCCTCGGCGCGCTCGGCCAGCGCCCGCACGGCGACCTCGGCGGCGTCCTCGTCGGGCGCGCCGCGCCAGTGGAAGCCGTAGATCACGTCCTTGTCCTCGCCACGGATGCGCAGGCGGTGCAGCTCGTCGATGCGCAGCTGCTCGTCGGCGAAGCGGCGCACGCGCCGTCCCCACTCGGCGACCTCGGGGTCGACCTCGGGCGTCGTCTGCCCACCGCGCAGGATCTCGGCGCCGTGGTTGCCGACGTAGGTGATCGAGCCGAGCGAGACGATCCGCCGCGCGGTGGTGGCGCGGCGACCGCTGATGCAGGCGACGAGGCCGTAGGTCTTGGCGATGGTGATCAGCGGCGCGCGGGTCGGCTCGGGAACGTGCGCGTCGTCGGCGTGGCGGACGATCGGGGCGAGCGTTCCGTCGATGTCGAGCAGCACAGCCGCGCGGGCCGGAGCGGCCAACAGGGGCGCGAGGACGTCGTCGAGGGTCGCGGCGGGAGGCACGCACCTATCATCGCAGCATGCCGCGCCCTGACCCGACGATGGCCGTGGGCGCGCAACGGACGTTGCGCCTGGCGGCCATCGCCACCGGCGCCGGGCTGTTCAGCGGGCTCTTCGGCGTCGGCGGCGGGACGATCATCGTGCCCCTGCTGGTGCTCTGGCTCGGCTACGGGACCCGCGAGGCGACGGGCACGTCGCTGGCCGCGATCATCGTCATCGCCGCCGCCGCGATGCTGACCCAGGGCGTCTACGGCAACCTGCACCTCGGCGACGGACTGCTCGTCGGCCTGCCCGCGGTCGGTGGCGTGCTCGCCGGCACCGCGCTGCAGCAGCGCGTCGATCCCCGCGTCGTGTCGCTGCTCTTCGCGGCGCTCATGGTGGCCACCGCGATGACGCTGCTGATCCCATGACGGCGGGCGCGATCCTGGTGGGCCTCCTCGCGGGCCTCGTCGCCGGGATGCTGGGCGTGGGCGGCGGGATCCTGTTCGTCCCCGGCCTCGTGCTGTTCCTGGGCCTGGCGCAGGTCGACGCGGAGGCGACCTCGCTGCTGGCGATCATCCCGGTCGCGCTCGTCGGCGCCGCCAACCAGCACCGCTACGGCAACCTGCGCCTGCGCGACGCGCTGCTGATCGGCGTCCTGGCCATCCCCGGCGCCGTGCTCGGAGTGACGATCGTCAACGCGATCCCCCAGCGCCTCACCGAGATCCTCTTCGCGTTGTTGATGCTCTACGTCGCCGGCCAGATGGCGCGGCGCGCGCTGAAGGCCGAGGCCGAGCCCGAGCCCGAGCCGGGGCCGGAGCGCCGGTGAGGTCGCGCGTGCGCTCGGTGGCCCGGCCGCCGGCCG
>JAOPZP010000026.1 GCA_025964055.1 Conexibacter sp. | reverse complement strand
GTCGCCGAGCTGCAGGAGCGCTTCGGCGAGCGCTACGGCTACGACCTGCATCGCCGCGCCCACCTGCACGACGCGTCGCCGGTGGCGACCGAGCGGGTCGTGAAGTCGCGCTCGGTCGAGACGACGTTCGACGCCGACATCGCCGACCACGCGCAGCTCGAGGGCATCCTGCGCCAGCAGTCCAAGGAGCTCGCCGCGGGCCTGCAGGGCAAGGGCGCGCGCGGCCGGACGATCGCGATCAAGGTCCGCCTCGACGACTGGACGACCGTGACGCGGGCGCGCTCGATCGACACCTTCATGAACGACGAGGCCACCATCATGGAGGTCGCCGTCGACCTGCTGCGCGCCTATGCGCCGGCACGGCCGGTGCGGCTGCTCGGCGTCCGGGTGGCCGGCTTCGAGGACGAGGTCGTCGCGCCCGAGCCGCGGCCGGCGCCGCCCGGGCAGCTCGTGCTGCCGTTGTCGCTCTGACTCCTCAGCTCCGCGTTGCGGGTACGGTGCCGTCCATGTCGCACCTCACCGTCGGCGGACGCGAGCTCTTCCATCAGCGCCGGGGCACCGGCGAGCCGCTGCTGCTCATCCAGGGCATGAGCGGGACGCACCTCACCTGGGGCGAGCCCCTGATCGACGACCCGTTCTCGATCGCCGACCTGACCGAGGACGCCGCCGCGCTCCTCGACGCGCTCGGCTGGCGGAGCGCCCACGTCATGGGCATCTCGATGGGCGGCATGGTCGCGCAGGAGCTCGCGCTGCGCCATCCCGAGCGCATCCGCACGCTGACGCTCGGGTGCACGTACTGCGGTGGACCGGGCTCGGAGCTGGCGCCCCAGGCGACCATCGAGCGGCTCTCGGCCGGCATGCTGTCGGGCGACCGCGAGCTGGCGATCCGCACCGGCTTCGAGGTCAACGTGTCGGCCGCGTTCGCCGCGCAGGACGGCGCCTACGACACCTTTCGCACCATGGCCAAGGCGCTGCCCGCGCCGGTCCCGGTGATCATGCTCCAGATGCAGGCGATCGCCGCCCACGACACCAGCGCGCGGCTGCCCACGCTGGCGGCGCCGACCCTCGTGATCCACGGCGACCAGGACGCGATGCTGCCGGTCGCCAACGGACGGCTGATCGCCTCGCTGGTGCCCGACGCCCGCCTGGAGATCCTGGAGGGCGTCGGCCACATGTTCTGGTGGGAGCAGCCGCAGCGCAGCGCCGAGCTGCTGCGCGCCCACGCGCTCGCGGGCGCCGAGGCCTAGTACAAGGCGCCGGCGAGCCGGCGGCGGGCGTCGCGCGCGAAGGGATGGTCGACGCCGAACGCGTCGAGGACCCCGACGATGACGCGGCGCAGGTCGTCGCGGTGCTCGACGTCGTGCTCGACGGCCTCGATCAGGAGGTCGACGGCCTTCTTGGGGTCGCCGCCGTCGAGCGCGCGGAACGCCTCTTGCGCCGCCTCGACGCCGTCGCGCTCGAGGCGCATGCGGGCCGCGAGGCCATCAGCGGTGAAGTCGCCGTCGGCGTTCTTGAGGACGTCGAGCGCCCCGTCGACGTCGCCGCGCTTGCGCAGCAGGATGGCCAGGCGGATCTTGGCGTCGGCGCGGGCGGGGTCGAGCTCGATCGCCCGGCGCAGCGACTCCTCGTCGCCGGCCAGCACGAGGCCGTCGGCCTCGGTGGGCACGAGGCCGTCGAAGAACTGCTCGACCTTCGGCGGCGCCTGCACGCCGACGAACTCGTCGACGACCTTGCCGTCCTTGAACGCCTTGACGGCCGGGATGCCCTGGATGCCGTACTCCTGGGCGATCCGCTGGTTGGCGTCGGTGTCGAGCTTGGCGAGGATCACGTCGCCGTCGCGCGCGGCGGCCGCCTTCTCGAGGATCGGGGTGAGCGCGCGGCACGGGCCGCACCACTCCGCCCAGAAGTCGACGACGACGGGCGTCTCCTTCGACTTCTCGATGACCTGCTGCTGGAAGTCCTGCTCGGTGACGTCGATGACGGCCATGTCTCCTAGGGTACGACGGGTGACGTTGTTCCAACAGCGAGCTGGCTCCGGCACCCCGGTCGTCCTGCTGCACGGCCTGACCGCGACGCACCGCTACGTGGTCATGGGGTCCAAGTCGCTGGAGCGTGCCGGGCACGACGTGCTCGCCTACGACGCCCGCGGCCACGGCGCGTCGGACCCGGCGCCTGAAGGGCCGCAGGCCTATGAGTACGCGGACCTGGCGGCCGACCTCGTGCGGGTGCTCGACGACGCGGGGATCGAGCGGGCGGTGCTGGCCGGCGCGTCGATGGGGGCGCACACCGCCGTGCGCGTGGCGCTCGAGCACCCCGAGCGCGTCGCCGGGCTGGTCGTCCTCACCCCGGCCTACGACCCCGAGCACTGGCCCGGGGACCTCGAGCGCTGGGACGCGCTCAGCGACGGGCTGCGGACCGGCGGGGTGGAGGGGTTCGTGGAGGCCTACGGCGACGAGGGCCCCGAGCGGTGGCGCGACACCATCCAGAAGGTCCTGCGCCAGCGCATCGCCGCCCACGAGCATCCCGAGGCGGTCGCCGACGCGCTGCGGGTGGTGCCGCGGTCGCGGCCGTTTGAGGCGCGCGAGCAGTTGCGGGAGATCGCCGCCCCGACGGTCGTCGTCGCCGATCGCGACGAGGCCGACCCGGGCCATCCACTGGCGGTGGGCGAGTTGTACGCCTCGCTCATCCCGGGCGCGCGGCTGGTCGTCGAGGACGAAGGTCAGAGCCCGCTGGCGTGGCAGGGCGGCCAGGTCTCGCGCGTGATCGCCGAGCTGGCGGCGCAGGCCCAGCAGCAGGCGTGAAGCGGCTGGCCGGACGGTTCGCCGGCGGGGTGTGGGTCGTCGTGGCGGCGACGGCGTCGGCGTGGCTGCTGTTCCGGCTGCTGCGCCCCAACCTCTTCGCCGACGAGCCGGGCTCGCTGCTCTCGCAGCTGTGGCACTACCTGGAGCGCGCGTTCCTGCACTTCGACTTCGGGCGCTCCGAGCGCGGCTCCCAGCGCCCGGTGTCCGAGCTCATCCGCGAGGGCGTGCCGGCCGACGTCAGCCTGCTGTTCGGCGGCCTGATCGCGGGGCTGCTGGGCGGGATCGGCGGCGGCGTCGTGTGCGCCCGGCGGCCGCGGGGCTGGCTGTCGCGGACGCTGCAGGGCGGCGCGCTGGTCGGCATGGGCGCGCCGGTCTACGTCGTCGGCCTCTCGCTGCTGCTCCTGTTCGGCCAGGAGATCGGCACCGTGCCCGTGCTCCACGTCATCCCGTTGCACTACGTCGCGTTCGGCGACTCGCCGGTGCGGTGGCTCGGGTCGCTGATCGTTCCGTGGCTGGTCCTCGGGCTCCCGCTGGCCGGCATGTGCCTGCGGGTCATGCTCGGCGAGATGGTCGAGGTCGCCGACCTCGACTACGTCCGCGCCGCGCGCGCCAAGGGCCTGACCGAGCGCACGATCCTGCGCCGCCACATCGCACCCGCGGCGCTCGCGGCGACCGCGATGCTGGCCAGCGCCTCGATGCCGCTGCTGCTGGCCAACGCCGTCCTGGTCGAGAAGGTCTTCAGCGTCCCGGGCGTCTTCCGCGACTTCGCCCAGGCGATCGGCACGGCCAACACCACGCTGATCCTCGG
>JAOPZP010000561.1 GCA_025964055.1 Conexibacter sp. | reverse complement strand
GCCGGCGAGAGCGAGCCGCTGCTCGCGCTGCAGGACGCGCTGACGACCTTCCCGGCCGACCGCGTCGTCGTCTTCACCCGCGACCAGGACTCGGCGCGCTACCGCGAGGACGACGTCGCGGGCGAGGCCGAGCGCCGCTTCGGCGTGCCGGTCACCAGCGTCACGCGCTGAGGTCCGGTCGCGCCGCGGCGACCGTCGCGCGCAGGGTCTCGGCGGCGTCGTGCCTGGGGCGCCAGCGCAGCAGGCGCCGCGCCCGGGCGGTGTCCATCAGCGTCGGGCGGCGCACCGCCTCGATCCACGTGACCTCGTCGGGCATCAGCGGCAGGCGCGAGATGATCTCGGCCGTCGCGTCGACGGCCAGGTCGGGCACCGGCACGCTGTAGTAGCCCAGCGCGCCGGCCAGGTCCGACATGGTGATCGTGCCCTCGCCGGCCAGGTTGTAGGCCCCGGGCTCGCCACGGCCCAGGACGCCGGCGCGCAGCGCGGTCGCGACGTCGTCGTGATGGACCAGCTGGAACGGCACGCCCGGGTCGGGCAGCACCGGCTTGAGGATCGGGACGACGTCGAACAGCGCGCGGACCGCGCTCGGCAGCCGATCGCCCCAGCGCACGTACGGGATCTGGTTGACGAGGATCGGCGCCTCGGGGCCCGCGACGATGCACGGCCGGAAGATGTAGGCGTCGGTCTCGGCGTCGTCGAGCACCTCGCTCAGCAGCGCCTCGACCTGCGCCTTGTGATGCGAGTACGCCATGTGCGCGTTGCCCGCGGCGGGATCGCTCTCGACGATCGCGCGGTCGAGGTCCGGGAAGCCGTAGGCCGCCACCGAGGAGGCGTAGACGAGCCGGCGGGCGCCGGCGGCGACCGCCGCCTCGAAGACGTTGCGCGAGCCCTCCAAGTTGATGTGCTCGCTCTCGGCCGAGCCCGCGACGATGACGAACGCGAGGTGCACCACGACGTCGGCGCCGGCCACCAGCGCCTCGACCGAGCCGCGGTCCAGGACGTCGCCCTGGCGGTACTCGACCTTGCGCCAGCCGTGCTCGGCCGGGTCGAACGGGCGGCGCGCCATGCCGACGATGCGGTCGACGTCGCGCGAGCGGTCCAGCGCGCGCATGAACGGCTTCCCGATCTCGCCGGTCGGGCCGGTGACCGCGACGGTCAGGCCCACGTCAACCGCCTTCCGTCTCCGGGACGTCGTCGTAGCCGGGCTCGCCGGGGAGCAGGATGCGCGCCTGCTCGCCGCCGCGCTCGCCCCTCACGACGCGCGGCGTCACCGCGACGACCTCGCGGCCGCGCGCATGCTCCAGGAGCGCGTCGGCGGTCGCGAAGCCGGAGAGCTGCTCGAGGTGCTTGATGGTGGGGAACACGAGCAGCAGGCGCTCCTCGGCGTAGGCGGCCAGCGCGTCCTGCGGTGTGAACCACCCCAAGTCGACGCACTCGTCGCCGTCGACGCGCGGCTCGGCGCCCGCCGGTGCGGCCACGAGGAAGAAGTGCGTGTCGAACCGGATCTTGACCTCGGGCGGCGTGATCCACTGCGAGAACCGCACGAGCTCCGCGGGGTCGACGCCGTCGATCGCGGCCTCCTCGGCCAGCTCGCGCACGGCGGCGGCGCGGTGGGCGCCATCGCCCTCGCCCTCGCCGGCGTCGACGGCGCCGCCCGGGAAGACCCACGCGCCGCCCATGAAGCGCTGCGCCGGGTTGCGCTGCACGAGCAGCACCTCGAGCGTCTGCGCGCCGCCGCGCAGCACCATCACGGTCGCAGCCTGGCGCGGCGCGGTCACCGCCCCGTCGTTGAGCTCTTCCCCCGGACCGGGTCGATCGACGTGCACGCGAGGCAGCCTACTTGGCCAGCTGGCCAGTACCTTTCCAGGGACATGAGCGACGTCATCGTGCAGAAGTGGATCTGCGAATCCTGCGGGTTCATCTACGACCCCGCCGACGGAGACCCCGACGGGGGCATCCCGCCCGGGACCGCCTTCGCCGACATCCCGGACACGTGGTTCTGTCCCGTGTGCGGCGCGCGCAAGCGCGACTTCGTCGCCTACGAGGACTAGGCCGATCGCCCAGAGGGCGAACGGCTTCGGGAGACGGCCCGGGGGGCCGTTCCCGCGGCCGATCGCCGAGAGGGCGAACGGCTGGGGGAGACGGCCCGGGGGGCCGTTCCCGCGGCCCTAAAGCTCCATCGCGGCCACCGGTGCCTCCGCTCCGGTGGCCGCGGCGATCGCCTCGGCGGTGATCGCGACCAGGCGGCGCAGCTCGTCCTCGGTGATCGCCAGCGGCGGCATCAACACGATGACGTCGCCCAGCGGACGGACGATCGCGCCGCGCCGGCGTGCGGCCAGCGTGACCTGGTGGCCCATGCGGGCCTCCAGCGGGAAGGCGGTCAGCTCGATGCCGACCATCGTCCCCAGGCGGCGGATCTCGGTGACCGTCGACAGCGGCGCGACGTGCTCGTCGAGCAGCTCGCCGAGCAGCTCGAGCTTGGGCTGCAACGCCGCGAGCGTGCCCTCCTGCTCGAAGACGTCGAGCGTCGCGATCGCCGCCGCGCAGGCCAGCGGGTTGCCCGTGTACGTGTGGCCGTGGAAGAACGTCTTGAACTCCTGGAACTCGCCCAGGAACCCCTGGTAGATGCGCTCGGTGGCCAGCGTCGCGGCCAGCGGCAGGTACCCGCCGGTCAGCCCCTTGGCGACGCTCAGGATGTCGGGCACGACGCCCTCGTGCTCGCAGGCGAACATCGTGCCGGTGCGGCCGAAGCCGGTCGCGACCTCGTCGCAGATCATCAGCACGTCGTAGCGGTCGCACAGCTCGCGCACGGCGCGCAGGTAGCCCGCGGGGTGCATCAGCATCCCGGCCGCGCCCTGCACGAGCGGCTCCATGATCAGCGCGGCGACCTCGTGGCCGTGCTCGGCGAGGATGCGCTCGAGGTCGGCGGGGTCGCCCGGGATCGTCCGCAGCCCGTCGAACAGCATCGGCCGGAAGAGCGTGTGGAACAGGTCGATGCCGCCGACCGACACCGAGCCGATGGTGTCGCCGTGGTAGCTCATGTCCAGGTACACGAACTTGGTGCGCTGCTCGTCGCCACGGATCTTGTGCCACTGGAACGCCATCTTCAGCGCGATCTCGTTGGCGGTCGAGCCGTTGTCGGAGTAGAAGACGCGCGTCAGCTCGCGGTCGCCCTTGGGGGCCACGGCGAGCAGCTTCTCGGCCAGCTCGATGGCCGGCGGGTGCGACAGGCCCAGCATGGTCGTGTGCGCGACGCGGTCCAGCTGCGCGCGCACCGCGGCGTCCAGCGCGGGGTGGCGATGGCCGTGCACCGTGCACCACAGCGAGGAGACGCCGTCGAGGTAGGCGGTGCCGTCGGTGTCGTACAGCGTGCAGCCCTCGCCGCGCTCGATGATGGGGGCGTCCTCGGCGATCCAGCCCTGCTGCTGGGTGAACGGGTGCCAGAGGACCTCCCGGTCCAGCGCGCGGAGATCAGCGGTCGTCATGGCCCGAACCGTATGGGCTCCGACGGACGCCATCGCGCCCCGACCCCGTACCCTCGTCGCCGTGGAGGATCGCCGTCTCGTCGCCCTCGTGGCCGCTGTGGTGGGAGCGTCGTCGCTGGGGGCCGAGATCGCCGCGGCCCGGCTGCTGGCGCCGTGGTTCGGCGCCTCGACCATCGTGTGGGCCAACACCATCGCGACCGTGCTGGTGGCGCTGAGCGGCGGCTACTGGGTCGGCGGCCGCCTCGCCGATCGCGACCCGACGTTCCGCGGGCTGTGCCGGCTCGTGCTCGTCGCGGCGCTGCTGATGGCGGCCGTGCCGTTCGTCGCCGGGCCGTTCCTGCGCGTGTCGGTCGCTGCGCTGGACACCGTGCAGGCCGGCGCGTTCGTCGGCTCGCTGCTGGCCGTGCTCGTCCTGATCGCGGCGCCCGTGCTGGTGCTGGGCTGCGTGGCGCCATACGCCGTGCGCCTGAGCGTCCGCTCGCTCGACGAGGCGGGGCGCATCTCCGGGCGGCTCTACGCGATCTCGACGCTCGGCTCCCTGGCCGGCGTCTTCCTCAGCGCGCTCGTGCTGATCCCGTTCGTCGGGACGCGGCGCACGTTCCTGATCTTCGCGCTGTCGCTCGGGCTGGTCGCCGCGCTCGGGCTGCGCCGGCGCGTGGGCGCGCTCGCGCCCGCCCTCGTGCTCCTGCTCATCGCGCTGCCGACCGGGGCGGTCAAGGCGACGACCGACGGGCGCGTCATCTGGGAGAGCGAGACCGACTACCAGTACGCCCGCGTGGTGCAGGCCGACAGCGGCGAGCGGCGTCTGGAGCTCAACGAGGGCCAGGCCGTGCACTCCGTCTACACGCCGGGGCAGTGGCTGACCGGCAACTACTGGGACGAGCCGCTCGTGCTGCCGTTCGCGGCCCGGGCCGGCGGGCCCCGGTCGATCGCCATCCTGGGCAGCGCCGCCGGCACGGTCGTGCGCTCCTACGGCCACTTCCTCCCCGACACCCGGATCGACGCGGTCGAGATCGACCCGCGGCTGACCGAGGTCGGCCGCCGGCTGTTCGACCTGCGCGCGCCGCACCTGCGCACGCACGCCGCCGACGCGCGGCCGTGGCTGCGCGCGACCAAGCGGCGGTTCGACATCATCTACGTCGACGCCTACCGCCAGCCCTACATCCCGTTCTACCTGGCGACCAAGGAGTTCTTCGCGCTGGCGAAGTCGCGGCTGAACCCGGGCGGCGCGGTGATCGTCAACGTCGGCCATCCCGAGAAGTCGCCGCGCCTGGAGCAGGTGCTGTCGGCAACCATGGGGTCGGTGTTCGCCCATGTCGCCCGGGACCCGGCGCAGGCGGTCAACACCCAGGTGGTTGCCGCCGACGTGCCGCTGAGCGCGGCGCGGCTGCGCGCCGCGGCGGGGCACATGGACCCGACGCTGGCGCCCGTGGCGCTGGCCGCTGCCGCCCGCCTGGCGCCCGGGCTGCGCGGCGGCCGCGTCTACACCGACGACGTGGCGCCCGTGGAGTGGCTCATCGACGCCTCGATCGTGCAGGTGGCCGCAGACGGTCAGCGGTGAGGGCGGTGGCGCCGGCGCCCGGGGCCTGCCGCCGGCGCCGGGGTCCGTGTCGTCTGACCGGGCTATATCCCGGGTTGGACGACACGGATCCCCGCGCCCGCGGCAGACCGGCGCGCCCGCGCTGAGCGCCAACTACGCCGGCGCGTACGCGATGAACTCCAACAAGCTCCCATCCGGATCTCTGAAGTACACCGACATCCCGCGTCCGCCCGCCCCGTTGCGCGGCACCGGCCCCATCTCCACCGCGACGCCGTGCTCGGCCAGATGCTCCGCCGCCTCCTCGGCGGTCCCCGGCCACACCAGGCACAGGTCGGCCATGCCCGGCGCCGCCGGGATCCGCGCCACGGGCGTCGGCTCCATCCCGGGGCCGTGGACGTTGAACTGGATGTCGCCGAAGCGGTAGCGCCAGCGGTTCGGGGGTGGGTCGTCGAGGCGGACGAGCTCGGCGCCGCAGACGTCGCGGTAGAAGGCGTTGCACCGCTCCCAGTCCGACACCGCGATCACGACGTGGTCGAGGGTGATGCCGTCGTTCACGCCGCACGTCCTTCGCGCGCGCCCTCCAGCCAGCGCGCCACCGGCAACGCCGACCCGGCACGGGCCAGCTCGGCGGCCGAGAAGCCGGTGACGCGTGCCAGCTCCACGACCTCCACGTCGCCGAGCGCCGCGATCGTCGCGCGGTTGGACACCTCCATCGGCGTCGGCTCGGTCGGCCACGGCGAGATCACGACGGCGCGCACGTCCAGGCCCGCGCTCCGCGCCGACTCCAGCGTCAACAACGTGTGGTTGATCGTCCCCAGCCCGGGGCGGGCGACGACCACCAGCGGGAGGCCCAGGTCCACCGCCAGGTCGCGCACCTGGTAGCCCTCCGACGTCAAGGGCACCAACAATCCGCCGACGCCCTCGGCGATCAGCGTGCCGCGCTCCGCCGCGGTCGCGACGGCCGTCGCCACCAGCGCCGCGGGATCGATGGTGACCCCCGCGAGCTCGGCCGCCAGATGGGGTGACACCGCGGGCCCGAAGCGCAGCGGCGCCACGGCGCCGGGCTCCATCTGCGCGCAGCGCGCGAGCAGCTCGTGGTCGTGTGGCTTGCCGGGCTCGGGCGCGTCGTCGAGGCCGGTCACGACCGGCTTGAACGCACCGACGCGCACGCCCTGCGCCGCCAGCGTCGCGACGAGCACGGCGGCGACGACGCTCTTGCCGACCTCGGTGTCGGTGCCGGTGACGAAGAGCCCGTTCACGGCAGCCGGCCCATCCTCCGCCTCAGGCCGCCGCGGCGGTCGGGCCGTCGCCGGCCAGCGGCGCGGGCAGGCGCTCGTCGGGATGCCCGGCGGGCTGGGCGGCCGCGACCGG
>JAOPZP010000558.1 GCA_025964055.1 Conexibacter sp. | reverse complement strand
CCCCAGAGGTCGAGTGCCGTGCCCCAGGCCAGCGGCTGCTGGACGACGTTGCGCCACAGCTTCGAGCTCGTGCTGATCTGGAAGGCGCCCGGCAGGCGGTCGTAGCCGGCGGCCACGAGGCGCCGGCTGTCGCCGGAGCCCTGGATGAAGACGAACGAGAAGTCGCCGGTGCGGTTGACCGCGGCGTCGAAGCCGGCGCCGGGGTCCACCCCGCCGAGCTCCGCGTTGGTCAGCAGCGTGTCCGGGCCGGCGGCCGGGACGGTCCGGACGTTGGGCTTGTCGTCGTAGAACACGCCGTGGACGGTGCCGTCGGCGGCGCTGATCCAGCCGACCGCGCGATCGGTGGTCTCGGCCACCGCGCCGATCGGCTGCGCGGGGACGCCCGAGCCGCCGAGCGGCGTGGCCGGGTTGAGCACGTCGTCCTTGAGGATGCCGGCGATGGCCGAGCCTCCGGTCGTGCCGACGGTCGCGACGCCCTGGCCCTTGCCGTTGAGGTCGACGCGCGGCGCCTGCACGCCCTCGCCGCCCCAGCCGAGGTTGTCGAAGGCGACCGGCGGATCGGTGCGCGAGCCGCGCAGGCGCGTGCCGATCGCGCGCGGCTTCTGCACGGCGCCGTCGGTGAACTGCTGGCGGAAGGTGACCCACGCGAAGCTCGAGTCGTCCTCGATGTCGACGTCGGGCGCGTCGGCCGCGCCGCCGGCGTGGCCCTCGAGCTCGGTGAGCGTCAGATCCTGCGGCGCGGTCGAGACGTTGAGGCCGAACAGGCGGCGGGCGTAGACGTGACCGTCCTCCCCCCACGTCGCCACGCCGGTGCCGTCGGCGGAGATCGCGACGCGGGAGCGGCCGGTGCCGACGCCCGCGGTGCGCGCGGCGTCCACGTCCAGGGCGCTCGTCAGGCCCGTGAACGCGGTCGAGGTGCGGTCCATCCGCGCGGCCAGCACGTCGCCGTTGACCGTGTAGGTCGCGTAGGCGGCGCCGTTGAACGACATGTCGACCGACGGGTCGGCGGCGTTGCTGGCCAGCAGCTGCGGCGTGCTGAAGCCGGGCGCGCCGGCGGCGCGAACGGTCGAGAACGCCGAGCCACCGCTGATGAACACGACGACCACGCGGCCGCCGTCGGAGGCGGCGACGACGGGCTGCGACGAGGTCGCGTCGATGCCGGCGTCGGCGCGCTCGGGGGGCTGGAAGGCGCCGTTGAGCAGGCGCGAGACGAAGATATGGTCGACGCCGCCGTCGCGGCGGACGTAGGTCACCGCGCCGCTGCCGTCGCGGGCGACGTCGAGGTCGCCGACCGAGCGGATGTCCGCGGAGGGACCGTCGATCGGCTCGCCGGGGAAGAACGCGGCGTGCGCGGCGCCGGCGGGGACGAGGGCGGCGATGGTCGTGACGATGAAGGCCAGGCGGCGGCGCATGGGCGCGGAACTGCTCCTCGGAGGGGACGGATGCGAAGCGACGATCGTGTCGGGGAAACCGTCGCGCCGCCGGAAGTTACGGTGCGGCGAGGACGGTCGTCGTCCCCAGGCGGCCACACCCGCCCAGTACCGTCGATGCCATGGCCGACTCCTACCTCGTCCTGTTCGTCGCGGAGGACGCCGACGACGGGCACGCCGACGCGTTGCGCGCGGCCGCGCGAGAGGTGCCGGGAGCCGGCTTCTTCGACGATCCCGCCGGCGGCCAGGAGCGCACCGTCGGGACCTACCTGCGCACCGACGACCTCGTCGAGGGCGCCGCGCTGATGCTCGCGGTGGCCCGTGTCTCGGAGGCGCTGGCGGCCCGCATCGAGGTCCAGTTCCGCGAGGAGATCCTCGGGCACCTGGTCGCGGGCCGGCCCGATGCGCGCCTCGCGGCCGCACTCCCCGTCGGGGACATCCCCGACGCGCTCTAGGGTCATCCCGGATGGTGCGCGCGGGCGTGGCGCGCGATCTTGCTCCCATGCCCGAGACCCCCGACTCCCCCGCCCCGGACCAAGAGCCGACCGCGTCCACTCCGACGCCGGACGAGCAGCCCACGACCTCCGCTCCCCGGCCCGACGAGGCACGCACCACGTCCGCGCCCACCCCCGGCCCCCGGCGCCTGCTGCGCAGCCGCGAGGACCGCGTCCTCGGCGGCGTCTGCTCGGGCATCGCGCGCTACTTCAACATCGATCCCCTCATCGTGCGCATCGCCGCCGTGGCGCTCGCCTTCGTCGGCGGCGCCGGCGTGATCGCCTACGTCGCGGCCTTCTTCCTCGTCCCGGCCGACGACGGCACGGGCCATCCCGTCAACGACGGGCCCTCGCGGCTGGCCACGATCATCGGCGCCGTCGCCATCGTCCTGGCCGGCATCGCCCTGCTGGACGGCAGCTTCGGCTTCGGCTTCGCCTGGACCCTCGCGCCCTTCGGCCTCCTGGTCCTGATCCTCGCCATCGCCGGTCAGCGCCTGCTGCGCCGCCGGGGCGAGAACGAGCCCGCCCCCGCGCGCATCCTCAAGGTCACCGCCCTGCTGCTCGGCACGCTCGTCGCCTGCGTGCTGCTGTTCGCCGGCTCGGCGTGGGCCACGGCGGCCGGCGGCGGGACCGTCGTCGCCGCGCTGGTCGTCGCGCTCGGCGTGGCGATGGTCGCGCTCTCCTTCCGCTACCGCGACGCCCGCTGGCTCGCCCTGCCCGCCCTCGTGCTCGCCATCCCCGCGGGCGTCGTGTCGGCCGCCGGGATCAGCCTGGACGGCGGCGTCGGCCAGCGCACCTACACGCCCGCCGCCATGGCCGACCTCAAGCCCGCCGGCTACCGCCTGGGCGCCGGTGAGCTGCAGCTCGATCTGCGCCGCATGCAGTGGCCGGCCGACGCGCAGGTGTCGCTGAAGCTCGACGTCGGCACGGGACACGCGCTGGTCATCGTGCCCGCCGACGTCTGCGTGCAGGCCCGGACGCACGCCGGCCTCGGCTTCGTCGACGTGCTCGGCCAGACGTTCGGCGGCGCCGACGTCGACGACCAGGTCGGCACGGTCGCCCGCCATCCCGGCCGGCGGCTGGTCCTCGACGGCGACATCGGGATCGGGGCGCTGGAGGTCCGCCATCAGCGGCCCGGCAGCGACTGGCGCGATCACCGCCGCACCAGCAGCGTCGGCAGCCCCGACTCGATCCCCAACAGCCTGGCCGACGCCGGCTGCGCCGGAGCCCGGGCGTGAGCCGCCCGGACCTCCCGACCCTCGTCTCCGGACTCAGCGTCATGGTCCTCGGATCCGTCCTGCTGCTCGACAGCGCCGGCTCGCTGCACCTCGACTTCGGCTCGCTGGCCCCGCTGGTGCTGACCGTCGTGGGCATGATCCTGCTCGTCAGCGGGCTCGCGCGCCGCGACGGCGCGTGAGCGGCGTGGACGCAGGCGCGATGATCTGCCGGTGAGCATCGTGCGTTCAGCTCGCGAGAATCGCCCCCTGGGCGATCTCGCGCAAGCGCAAAGCGGCGAGCGCCCGGGCGATCGCCCGCCTTTGCGCCGCGACCCCGACCGCAAGCTCGTGGCCGGGGTCGCGTCGGGCATCGCGCGCACGCTGGGCATCGACCCGCTGCTGGTGCGCGTCGGCTTCGTGATCGCGACGATCGCCTCGGGGCTCGGCGTGCCGCTGTACCTGCTGGGCTGGATCTTCATGGCGCCGGCGTCGGGCGGCGCGCCGCTGGCCTCGCGCCTGCGCGCGCGGCGGGGCAGCTTCCAGGTCGCGGCGGGCGTCGGGTGCCTGGCGCTCGCCGCGCTGCTGACCGTCCGCGAGCTGGGCCTCTGGTGGAGCGACGCGATCGTCTGGCCGTTCGTGCTGGCCGTCTCGGGCGGCACGCTCGTCTGGCGCCACGTGACGACGCGCGCGGCGACGCCGGCGATCGCCCGCACGCCGCGCGGCCCCGAGCAGGCCGCCGAGCCGGTGCCGCTGCCCGAGCCCAGCACCCGCCTGGGGACCAGCGACCTGCGCGCCATCTACCAGGGCGGCTTCGGCGTCGCGCTCGTCGTCGGCGCGGCGCTGCTGTTCCTCCAGGCCAACGGCGCGCTCAGCGGCGCACGCGACCTCGTCCTCTCGCTCGTGGTGGTGACGCTCGGGCTCGGCCTCGTCCTCGCGCCCTTCTGGCTGCGCCTTGTGCGCGGGCTGACCGCCGAGCGCGCGGAGCGCATCCGCTCGCAGGAGCGCGCCGAGGTCGCCGCCCACCTGCACGACTCGGTCCTGCAGACGCTTGCGCTGGTCCAGAAGCGCGCCGACGACCCGCGCGCGGTCGCGACGCTCGCCCGGCGCCAGGAGCGCGAGCTGCGCACGTGGCTCTCGGGCGCCCCCGAGGCGCGTCCCGACGAGCGGCTGGCCGACGCGCTGCGCGCCGCCGCCGCCGAGGTCGAGGAGGCGCACGGCACG
>JAOPZP010000555.1 GCA_025964055.1 Conexibacter sp. | reverse complement strand
CCGACGTGCTCGCGCTGTGCGAGAAGTGGGAGGTCAACGGCACGGCCATCGGCGAGGTCACCGAGGGCAACCGCTTCCGGATCCTGCGCGGGGACGAGGTCGTCGGCGACATGCCGATCACCGGCCTCGTCGACGACGCGCCGCTGTACGACCTCGCGCCCGAGAAGCCGAGCGAGCCGCTGTACCCCGCGCCGGTCGCCACGCTCGGCTTCGAGGCCGACGTGCACGAGGCGCTGGTCGCGCTGCTGTCCTCGCCCAACCTCGCGTCGCGGCGGCCGCTGTTCGAGCAGTACGACTCGATCGTGCAGTCGCGGACCGTGCGCCGGCCCGAGGAGGCCGACGCCGCCGTCCTCCACCTCTACGACATGGGCGAGGGCGCCCCGTCGATCGCCACGTCGATCGACGGCAACGGCCGTCGCGTCGCTGCAGATCCCTACTGGGGAACCGTCGGCAACGTCCTGGAGTGCGCGGCGAACCTGGCGTGCGTCGGCGCCCAGCCGCTGGGGACGACCAACAACCTCAACTTCGGCAACCCCGAGAAGCCGCACATCGCGTGGCAGCTGACCGAGGCCGTGCGTGGCCTCGGCGACGCGTGCCACGCGCTGGAGGCGCCGATCGTCGGCGGCAACGTGTCGCTCTACAACGAGGGCGCCGACGGTCCGATCTACCCGACGCCGGTCGTCGGCATGGTGGGGCTGCTGCCCGACGCCACGCGCGCCGGCGGCCTCGGCTTTGCGCGCGAGGGCGACGCGATCGCCCTCGTCGGCTGGAACGACGGGGTGGGCGGGGGCAGCCTCGCCGCCTCCGAGCTGGCCAAGCTCCGCGGCGAGGCGCTGCCCGACGGGCTGCCGCCGATCGACGTCGCCCTAGTCGTCGGCGTGCTCGACGCGGTCCGCGACGCCGTGCGCGACGGCGAGCTGTCCAGCGTGCACGACATCGCCGAGGGCGGGTTCCTCGTCGCGGTGGCCGAGAGCTGCCTGGCCGGCGGCCGCGGCGCGGCGCTGGACCTCGGCGACGCCGAGGACGTCTGGACGACGCTCTTCGGGGAGCGCTCGGGCGGCTTCGTCGTGTCGGGCCCGCGCGAGGCGCTCGAGCAGCTGGGCGAGCGCGTGCCGCTCGACGTCTTCGGGACCGTCGGCGGCGATCGCCTCGAGATCGCGGTCTCCAGCCTCGGCGAGTCCTGGTCGCTGGACGAGCTGCGCACCGCATCGGGCGCCCTGGCGCCATTGTTCCCCTGATCGGCGCGCCCGCGGGGTAGAGACCCGCGTGTGCGATCAGCGGAGATCCTCGTCGGGCTGCTCGGCGCCGTCACGGTGCTGGCCGGCCTCGCGCGCCGGCTCGGCATCCCGGCGCCGATCGTCCTGGTGGTCTGCGGGCTGCTCGTCGGGCTGATCCCCGGGCTGCCGCCGGTCAACCTCGATCCGAACCTCATCTTCTTCGTCTTCCTGCCGCCGCTGGTCTACGGCGCCGGGTTCAACTCGTCGCCGCGCGACCTGCGCCGGCAGGCGCGCCGCATCGGCGTGCTGGCCATCGGCCTCGTGGCGGCCGCGACCGCCGGGGTCGCCGTGGCGGTCCACCTGGTCGTGCCGGGCTTCGGCTGGCCGGAGGGGTTCGTGCTGGGCGCCATCCTCGCGCCGACCGATCCGGTCGCGGCCGTCGCCGTGCTCCAGCGGCTGCGCGTCAACCCACAGCTGGCGGCGATCATCGAGGGCGAGTCCCTGGTCAACGACGGCCTCGGGCTCGTCCTCTACCGCCTGGCCGTCGGCGCGACGGTCAGCGGCACGTTCTCGGTGCTCGACGGCCTCGGCGACCTCGTCACCACCGGCGCCGGCGGCGTGGCGATCGGCCTCGCCGCCGGCTGGGTGATCGCCCGCGTGCGCCGCCGCATCGAGGACGCGCCGATCGAGATCACGCTGTCACTGTTCACGCCGTATGCGGCCTACATCGCCGCCGAGGCGCTCGGCGTGTCGGGCATCCTCGCGGCGGTCACCGTCGGGCTGTACCTCGGCGCGCGGACCGACGGCCTGTTCTCGGCCACCGCCCGCATCGAGGCCCAGGGCTTCTGGAACGCGCTGACCTTCATCCTCGAGTCGACGCTGTTCCTGCTGATGGGCCTGCAGTTCCGCGAGGTCGCGACGGCGATCGACGGGCTCGACCCGGCGCGCGTCACGCTGGCGGTCGTGGTGACGATGGTGGTCGTCGTGGTCCTGCGGGTGGCATGGATGTTCACCGTCGGGCCCCTGCTGCGCCGGCTGATCCCGGGCGACCCCAAGGACGAGCCGCCGGACCTCGGGCCGGGCGCGCGGCTGGTCGCCGGCTGGTCGGGCATGCGTGGCGCCGTGTCGCTGGCGGCGGCGCTCGCGATCCCGTCGCACGTCGTCGGGGGCGGTCCCTTCCCGCAGCGCGACCTCATCATCTTCGTGACGTTCAGCGTCATCGTCCTCGGGCTGCTCGTCCAGGGCCTCACGCTGCCGGCGCTCGTCCGGGCGACCGGGCTCGGGCGCGCCGAGCACGACGACGCCACCGACGAGGCGCGGGCGCGCGCGGCGGCGGCCGAGGCGGCGCTCACGCGGCTCGACGAGCTGCAGCGCGACCATCCCGACGAGCGGGCGTCCGATCACCTGCGCGAGCTCTACGAAGCCCGCCTCGGCCACGCCCGCGCGCCGATGGACGAGAGCGGCGACGGCGACCGCGAGCACGTCGAGGCCTTCCAGACCATGCGCGAGGAGCTGCTGCGCTCCGAGCGCGGCGCGCTGCACGAGCTGCACGCCCGCGGCGAGATCTCCGAGGACGCGCTGCGGACGGTCGAGCGCGATCTGGACCTGCAGGAGGCGCGCCTGGAGTGAGGACAGCAGGAGAGCACGGCGTTCGCGCCTCGAATGAGGACAGCAGAGAGCACGGCGTTCGCGCCTGGAGTAGGCGAGCCCGCTCCCTCCGGACTTCGGCGCCTCGGTGGCGGCCGCCTGCGTTGCTACCTTGTCGGTGCCGCCGCGTCCTCCTCGCCCTCGTCTTCGACGGGGCGGCCTCCATGACCGAGCAGATCACTCCTCTCGACGAGCGCGACGGCCCGCGCGACGAGTGCGGCGTCTTCG
>JAOPZP010000553.1 GCA_025964055.1 Conexibacter sp. | reverse complement strand
GCGCGGAGGGACCATCTCGTCGCACGGCGACCACCGGCTGGCGATGCTGGGCGCGGTGGCGGGGCTGGCGTCGGACGAGGGCGTGGAGGTCGTCGGGATGGAGGCGGCGGACGTGTCGTACCCGGGGTTCGCGGAGGATCTGGCGGGGCTGCTGCGGTAGGGGTTCCGCCGGCGCTTTTGGTGCGCAGTGCCGGCGCCGTGGGTGCCGCTCGCGTGGTCCGTCGGCAATGACGACGGATGCTGTGTCGGGTGCGGGGCGCGCTCGGCCTGCCGCCATCGCTTTCGGGTCGTTCGGGCACGAACGATGATCCGTGTCGTCTAACCCCTGATATGGAAGGGTTAGACGACACGGACCGCGCTTCGGCCCCGAACGACCGGCCCCGAGAGGTCGGCGGAAGACCGACAGCGCTCGCGCCGGCTCGAACCTCCGTCGTCATCGCCCCCGAGAAGCGCAGCGCACCACGACCAGCGCTCGCGCTGAGCGCCAGCCGTGCGCCCCTACGCCACCACTCGCTGCGCCGCCGCCGCCTCCGCCCGCGCCACCCCGCCGTCCTCGGCGCGCAGCCCCGGCACCGCGTAGAGCATCACGAGCGTCACGCCGCCCGCCACCAGGCCCGCGACGAGCAGCACCGACTTGGCCGAGAACGCCGCGGCCAGCGGGCCCGTGAGGGCGAAGGAGACGGGCGTCAGCGCCAGGGAGACCAGCCAGTCCAGCGAGGCGACCCGGCCGCGCAGCGCGACGGGCACGCGGACCTGCATGAGCGTCGCCCAGATCGGGTTGCCCAGACCGCTGAGCAACCCGAAGACGAAGCTCGTCAGCACCAGCTGCCAGACCGCCGACGCCAGCGCGTAGCCGCACAGCGCGAAGCCCGCGATGCCCCAGGCCCAGTAGAGGACCGACACCTCGCGGCGCGGCATGCCGAGGTGGCCGAGCCCGAACGTTCCCAGGGTCGCGCCGACGCCGCCGGCCGCGAGCACGAGCCCGAAGTCCTTGGCGGTGCCGCCGAGGTCGTGGTCGATCCGGATCGGCACGAGCACCTCGGTCGGGCCCAGGAAGAACAGGACCGCGATCGCGGCCATCAGCAGCGTCGCCCACAGCCACGTCTCGCTGCGCACGAACGCCGAGGCCTCGCGCAGCTGGGTCCGCAGCGGCTCGCGCGCGCCGGTGTGCGCCGGCGCCGTGGCGCGCATCGCCACCAGGCACACGATCGACGCCGCGAACGTCCCGGCGTCGACCAGCAGCGCTCCGCCCGTGTCGATCAGCGCGACGACGGCGCCGCCGATCGCGGGCCCGATCAGCCGCAGCGCGATCGGGCGCAGCGAGTGCTGCAGCGCGTTGGCCTGCACCAGCTTCTCGTCGGGCACGAGCTCGGGGATGATCGCGCCCATGGCCGGGCCCGACAGGCCCTCGCCGGCGCCGAAGAAGAAGCTCAGCACCACGAGGTGCCACACCTCGAGCGCGCCGCCGAGCGACAGCCCGCCCGCGGTCCCCACCGCGATCAGCCGCACGACGTCGGCCACCAGCAGCTGGCGCCGCTTGTCGTAGTGGTCGGCCGCGATCCCGCCGATGAGCAGGAACGCGAGCAGGCCGATCGACCACGAGACGCCCACCAGCGACAGCGACGTGGCGCTCCCGGAGAGCTCCAGCACCGCGAACGGGAGGGCGACGAGGTAGATCCCGTCGCCGACCAGCGACACGAGCGTGCCGACCCAGAACAACGCGAAGTCCCGTTCCCGCAACGGTCCCAACAGCCGCATGAGATTGCGGAGGATGCCACACCAGCGGCCCGAGCCCTACCCTGCCGGGCGTGCTTGTCGCCATCGACGGACCTGCCGGAGCAGGCAAGTCCACCGTGGCGCGCGCCGTGGCGCGCGCCCTCGGGTTCACCTACCTCGACACCGGGGCCATGTACCGCTGCGCCGCGCTGGCCTGGCCGCGCGATCCGGCGACCCTCGACATCGCGTTCGACGGCGACCGCGTGCTCTGCGACGGCGAGGACGTCACCGCCGCCATCCGGACGCGCGAGGTCAGCGAGAAGGCGTCCGAGGTGGCGGCCAGGCCCGAGGTGCGCCAGGCGCTCGTCGCCCGCCAGCAGGAGCTGATCGCCGGCGGCGACTACGTGGCCGAGGGCCGCGACATCGCGACGGTCGTGGCGCCCGACGCCGAGGTCAAGGTCTTCCTGACCGCCTCGCCGGAGGAGCGCGCCCGTCGCCGCGCCGCCGAGCTCGGGGCCGACGAGCGCGTCGTCCTACAGGAGATGGCGATGCGCGACCAGCGCGACAGCGGCCACGGCCGCACCACCCTGGAGCCCGCGTCCGGCGCGCAGCCCCTGGACACCACCGGCCTCTCCATCGACGAGGTCGTCCAACAGATCGTGGAACGAGTGCGCACATGAGCACCTCAGGCCCCAAGGTCGCCGTCATCGGCTACCCCAACGTCGGCAAGTCCTCGCTGGTCAACCGGCTCAGCGAGTCGCGCATCGCGGTGGTCCACGAGGACGCCGGGATCACGCGCGACCGCCACGAGGTGGCCTGCGAGTGGAACGGCCGGCGCTTCACGCTGATCGACACCGGCGGCATGGACTTCTTCGACGAGGACCCGATGGCGGGGTCCATCCGCGAGCAGGCCCAGGCCGCGATGGCCGACGCCGACCTCGCGGTGCTCGTCGTCGACGCCAAGGCCGGCGCGCGCCCCGGCGACGAGGAGCTCGCCGACCTGCTCCGCCGCTGGAACAAGCCGGTGATCATCGCGGCCAACAAGATCGACGACGTCAAGGACGTCCCGCAGGCCACCGAGTTCTACACCTTGGGCCTCGGCGATCCGATGGCCGTCTCGGCCACGCAGGGCCTGGGCACCGGCGACCTGCTGGACCGCGTCGTGGAGCTGCTGCCCGAGGGCGACTTCGAGCCCGAGGACGAGGGCATCATCCGCCTGGCGATCATCGGCCGGCCGAACGTCGGCAAGTCGTCGCTGGTCAACAAGTTCGTCAAGTCCGACCGCGTCATCGTCAGCGACGTCGCAGGCACCACGCGCGACGCCATCGACCTGCCGATGGAGATCGACGGCCGCCGCGTGGTCATCGTCGACACCGCCGGCATGCGCCGCCAGTCCAAGGTCACCGAGTCGGTCGAGTACTACACCACCTTGCGCTCGCAGCGGGCCGTGGAGCGCGCCGACGTCGCGCTGGTCATCTGCGACGCCCACGACGGCGTCACCGCGCAGGACCTGCGCATCGCCGAGCTGGCGATGAAGGCCGGCAGCGCCACGGCGCTCGTGCTCAACAAGTGGGACGTCGCCCCGATGGAGGAGGCCGACCTCGACCACGAGCGCGCGCGGGTCAACAACAAGCTGCGCCTGCGCCCGAAGGTCCTGACGGTCTCGGCGGTCACCGGCCGCAACGTCGACCGGCTGCTGCGCGAGGCGATCATCCTCGGCGACCGGATGCTCACGCGCATCCCGACGCCGCAGCTCAACCGCTTCATCAGCGAGGTCGTCCAGGAGCGCCAGCCGCCCGCCAAGCAGGGCAGCCGGCTGCGGATGCTGTACATGGCGCAGTACGAGACGCGCCCGCCGCGCTTCGCCATCCAGATCAACAGTCGCAATCGAGTGACGCGCGACTACGCCTACTTCATCGAGAATCGTCTGCGTGCGCGCTTCGGCATGGACGGCATCCCCTTGATCATCGACTTCAACGAGCGCAAGAACCGGCGTGACGACAAGTAGGACCGCCGTCCTCGCCGGGGTCGCCGCGGCGGTGGCCGCGGTCGTCGTCGTGCTCGTGATCGTCCTCGGCGGGGGAAGCGGCGCCTCGGGCAAGGCGCCCGCCAGCGGCGCGGCGCACCTCGTGCCCGCCGACGCGCTGGTCTACGTCCACCTCTCGACCGACCGCGACCGCTCGGCCACGGCGTCGGCGGCCAAGGTGGCCGACGCGTTCCCCAGCTGGCCGGCCCTGCGCGACGGGATCGTCAAGCGCCTCCAGGCGCCCGGCTGCGACCTCGCCGCCCAGGCGCTGAAGACGGCGAACGAGGCGGCCCTGGCGATCTTCGACACGGCCGGCGGCAAGACGGCCAACTCGCTCGTGCTGGTCGACACCGGCAAGGACCATCCCGGCGCCACGCAGCGCGGGTGCGGCACGCTGAGCTCGACCTACGTGGGCAAGTTCCTGGCCATCGGCCAGCCCGAGAGCCTCGCGCTCGCCCAGAAGCTGCAGAAGGGCGAGGGCGCCTCGCTCGCCGACGCCGCCCTCCCGAAGAAGGCCTTCGCCGGCCTGCCCGCCGACCGCGTGGCCGACGGCTGGGTGTCGCGCGACGGCGTGCGCCGTCTCCTCGCGCCCCAGGGCGGCCTGCTGGGCGCCGTGGGCGTCCTGTTCGACCAGCCCGCGCTGCGCGGCGCCGCGTTCGGCCTCAGCGCCGCCGACGGGCGCGCCCACCTGGTGGTCAAGTCGCAGCTCGATCCCAAGCTCGCCAGGCAGAGCACTTCGGGCTTCCGGAAGTTCACGCCGACGCTGGCCGCCGACGTCCCGGCCTCCGCCATGGCGTACCTCGGCGTGAGCAACGTCGCGCCCGCGCTGCAGCGCATCCTCGCCGCGGCGGGCAGCAGCTCGGCGCAGCTCGCGCCGCTGGTGACGCAGCTCGCCGACCCGCTCAAGCAGGTCTTCCCGGGGGAGGCGGCGATCGTGCTCACCTCCGCCGCGCCTGCTCCGGTGCTGACGATCATGGGCCATGCGAAGGACGAGGCGGCGACCCGCAAGACGCTCGCGGCGCTGCCGGCGGCGGTGCGCAAGAGCTTCTCCACCGCGGTCTTCAACGGCAAGGTCGCGGTGTCGACCGATCCCAAGGGGATCGCGGCCGTCCGGGCCGGCGGCGACCACCTCCCTGACAGCGGGCAATGGTCAAAGACGGTCGGGAATCACCCCCAATCGGTGTCCTCGCTACTCTTCCTGAACTTCAGCAGGCTGCTCACGCTGGGCGAGCAGACCGGCCTTGCGCAATCGAAGGCCTATCAGGCGGCCAAGGCGGACCTCTCCCAGGTTCGGGCCATCGGCGCCTACACGTCCGGCAGCGACAGCGAATCGACCGCGGAGATCTCCCTCCTCATCACCTCATGAGCTACGCCGACAACGAGTACCTCTTCACCTCCGAGTCCGTGACCGAAGGTCACCCGGACAAGGTCGCCGACCAGATCTCCGACGGCGTCCTCGACGCCGTCCTCCGAGACGACCCCAAGGGCCGCGTCGCTTGCGAGACCCTCGTCAACACGGGCCTCGTGGTCGTGTCCGGCGAGATCTCCACCGAGACCTACGTCGACATCCAGGAGATCGCCCGCGAGACGATCCGCAAGATCGGCTACGTGGACGCCGACCTGGGCTTCAGCGCCGACAGCTGCGCCGTCCTCAACGCGATCGACAAGCAGTCGCCCGACATCGCCCAGGGCGTCGACCAGGCCGACGAGGCTCGCTCGGAGGGCTCGACCGACTCCCTCGACGTCGCCGGCGCCGGCGACCAGGGCATGATGTTCGGCTACGCCTCCAACGAGACGGCGAACCTGATGCCGGCCCCGATCACGTTCGCCCACCAGCTGGCCGAGCGCCTTGCGGCGGTCCGCAAGGACGGCACGCTGGACTACCTGCGTCCCGACGGCAAGACCCAGGTGAGCGTCCGCTACGTCGACGGCAAGCCGGTCGCGATCGAGAAGCTGCTGATCTCGACCCAGCACGCCGAGTCGGCCACGCGCGAGCAGATCACCGCCGACCTGTGGGAGAACGTCGTCCTCCCGGTCCTGCCGGCCGAGCTGTTCGATGCCGACGCGCTGCGCGCCGAGTTCCTGGTCAACCCGACCGGCCGCTTCGTCATCGGCGGCCCCGTGGGCGACGCCGGCCTGACCGGCCGCAAGATCATCGTCGACACCTACGGCGGCTTCGCCCGCCACGGCGGCGGCGCGTTCAGCGGCAAGGACCCGTCGAAGGTCGACCGCTCGGCCGCCTACGCCGCGCGCTGGGTCGCCAAGAACGTCGTCGCGGCCGGCCTGGCCGATCGCGCCGAGGTCCAGGTCGCCTACGCCATCGGCGTGGCGCACCCGGTGTCGGTCATGATCGAGACGTTCGGCACCGAGAAGATCGGCCGCGGCCGGCTCGCCGAGCTGGTCGACGCGCACTTCGACCTGCGTCCCGGCGCGTTCCGCGAGGCGCTGGACCTGCACCGCCCGATCTACCAGAAGACCGCCGCCTACGGCCACTTCGGCCGTGACGACGAGGACTTCACCTGGGAGCGGACCGACAAGGCCGCCGCCCTGGCCGAGGCCGCCGGCCTCGCCGTGCCCGCCACGGCGTAAGCGCGCAGCGACATCCTGCAGGACGAAGGGCGGCCTCCGGGCCGCCCTTCGTCGTCTGGGGCGGCGGCTAGCGTGCCGCCGACGTGAGCGACCAGGACTTCCAGAGCGCGGTCGACGCGATCGCGAAGGTCATCGACGGCGTCGGGGTCGTGGTGGTGGTCGCGGGCATGCTGCTGGCCAGCGCGGCGTTCGTGCGCGCGCTCTTGGCGCGCGGCGCCGGGAGCGGGGAGGAGCGCTCGCCCTACCGCGTCTACCGCGAGGCCATCGGCCGGGCGATCCTGCTCGGCCTCGAGTTCCTCGTCGCCGCTGACATCATCCGGACCGTCGCCGTCGACCCGACGTTCGAGAGCGTCGGCGTGCTGGCGATCATCGTCGCGGTCCGGACGTTCCTGAGCTTCACGCTGGACGTCGAGCTGGAGGGCCGCTGGCCGTGGCAGCAGCGGCGGCCCGCGC
>JAOPZP010000526.1 GCA_025964055.1 Conexibacter sp. | reverse complement strand
CGGCCGCCAGGAGCACGATGAACGGATCCAGCGCCGTCCGGTAGCGCGGGGTCTCCACGGCGAGGAACACGACGCTGAGGAACATCAGCGCGGGGACGGCCCAGACGAACGGCGGTACGCGACGCGTGGCCCGGGTGGTGGCGCCGGCGACCGCGAGCAGGGCGAAGGCCCAGAAGCACAGGACGCCCCTGTCAGCCCATCGCCGCTCGACGCTGATCGTGGCCGCCGTCGCGCGCCAGCGCCGCCGTCCGTCCAGGTCGAGCATCCGGGCGGTGTTCCAGAACCCGACCTCCGCGACGTACAGCGGATGGTCGGCGATGTACCGCCACGAGGCCGCCCGGAGCCGCTGGTCGAGCACCGCCTCGGGCGTCACCCGGACCTGCCGCCACAGCCCCGCGTACTGCGGCACGTGCTTGATGCTGCGCCACGCGCCCGGGTTGTCGGGGTCGGTCCGCGCCGCGTCGTTGTAGGTGCCGGCCAGCGACGACCCCAACTGGGTCGACACCGGGACGAACGCGTGCAGCGCCTGCGCGTTGCGGATCGTCCACGGCGTCACGGTGACGATCGCGGCCACGACGAGCGCGATCGGCGGCCCGAGCGACGCCCGCGCCCATCGCGGGCGGCCGTCCCACACGGCGAGGCCCAGTGGGATGAGCAGGATCACCGCGTTGGCCCGGGTCAGGACGGCTAGGCCCGTGAGGAAGCCGGTCAGCACCGCATAGCGGTAGCGGTGCGGCGACCGGCGGTGCACGATCGCCGAGGCGAGCGCGGCCAGCATCGCCACCGCGAACAGGGGCTCGGACATCACGGCTCCGCCCACGAGGATCAACGGCACGTAGATCGCCCCGAGCGCCGTGGCGACCAGGCCCGTCCGCCTTCCCCACAGCAGCGTGCCGAGCAGCCCGATCAGCGCGACCACCGCCGCCCCGACGAACGCTTGGGCTATCCGTGCCACATGGATCCGGCGCGGCTGCGTCGCGCGCTCGACACCGGCCATCCGGTAGACACCGGCGAGGAAGTACGGGTAGCCCGGCGGCCGGAACGCGGTCGGGCGGCCGTAGGCGACGTGGCGCGAGTAGCCCTCGCCCACGGCGATCGACTGCGCGTGCAGCTCATAGTCGCGCGCGTCGTGGCGCAACTCGTAGCCCGGCGTCGCGTCGACGTACAACAACCGCAGCACGAGCGCCAGCGCGATCAGCGCGGCGAAGCCCGCGCCCGTCATCCATCGCCCGCGCGGCATCCCCACCGGCCACGCCCTCATGCGCCGGCGGCGTCGCCGACGCCCTGGCGCTCGCCGACCGGCTCGGGAAGCAGCCGGGCGGCCGGCCGGCGCAGCAGCGCCCATCGCGCCCGCGGGCGACGATCGAGCGCGAACCGCCCGAGCACCGCGCACGTGCTGAGGCCGTAGCGGACGCTGGTGCGCAGGTCGACGCTCGAGGCCTCCAGGAAGTACCGGGTCGGGATCGGGATCTCGGTCACGCGCGCGCCGCGGGCGAGGACCTGGGCGAAGATCTCCTGGTCGAAGACGAAGTCGTCGGAGTTGCGCAGGAACGGGATCGAGCGCAGCAGGTCGGCGGAGAACGCGCGGTAGCCGGTGTGGTACTCCGAGAACGCCCGGCCGAAGACCCGGTTCTCCAGGGAGGTCAGCAGCCGGTTGCCCACCCACTTCCAGCGCGGCATGCCGTCGGCGACGGCGCGGTGCTGGAGCAGCCGCGAGCCGATCACCATGTCGGTCTGCCCGCGCACGATCGGCGCGACCATGTCGCTCACGAGCGCGGGGTCGTACTGGTCGTCGGCGTGCACCATCACGACGACATCGGCGCCGTCGAGCAGCGAGCGGGCGTAGCCGGACTTCTGGCTGGCGCCGTAGCCGCGGTTGGCCGGATGGCGCAGCACGTCCAGGCCGGACACGATGGCGATCCGCGCGGTGGCGTCGGGGCTCGCGTCGTCGACCAGCAGGGCCCGGTCGGCGCACTCGCCCCCGAGCTCGGCGGCGACGGACGGCACGGTGCGTGCCGCGCAGTAGGCGGGCAGGACCACGTGGATCGCCGTGTCAGCACCGCGGTCGGTCAGCAGGGGGTCCGGCGCTCGCTGCACGGCGACCCGATGGGCGAGCACGACGCGCTCGTCGTGCAGCGCGAAGCTGAGCGACGCCGTGGCGGGAAGCCGCGCGGCCAGACGCTCCAGCGGCCGTCGCACCGGCCCGAGGCGCTCGGCGAGCCCGCCGACCCAGCGGCGCGCGGAGAAGGTCCGCACCGCCGCAACGTCGGCCGAGATCACGAGGCCCTGCGCCGCGAGCAGCTCGCGGAGCGTGCGCCGCGGCAGCAGGCAGGCGTGCGCGGGGAGGTAGCCCCACCAGCGCGCGCCGGCGAGGCGCGCCGTCACCGACGCCGGATCCGGCGTGACGACGCAGAGCACGCCGCCGGGGCGCAGGAGGTTGGCGGCGCGCTCCAGGCCGGCGACCGGGTCGTCGAGGTGCTCGACCACGTCGGCGAGCACGACGACGTCGAAGGATCCGAGCTCGTCGAAGGCCTCCAGCGGGACGTCGCGGACGTCGAGGCCGAGTCGGTGTCGCGCGTGCCGGCCCGCCGACCGCGAGAGCTCGAGCCCGACCGTCGCGTAGCCGCGGCGCCGCGCCTCGTCGAGCAGCAGCCCAGGACCGCAGCCGACGTCCAGGAGCCGGCCGGCGGGTACCTGCTCGGCGATGAGGTCGAGCAACCGCGCGGCGGTCGCTCGACGCCCGGCTTCCTCGACCAGGTAGCCGGCATCCGAGCTCTCCCGGTAGAGCTGGTGCAGGCGCGCCGCGTGAGGGAGCGAGGGCTGCTGCACCGAGCCGCACTCGCGACAGGCCAGCAGGTCGCCGTGGTGCCCGGGCTCGTGGGCCGACGGCGCGAGGGCGGCGGGCGACGGGACGCCGCCGGCACCCCGGAGGTGCAGCTCCAGAGCTCCCGAGCAGATACGGCAACGCGGCGCGGAGGCCATGCCGGACATGGGCGCACGCTACCCGCCGCGCGAAGAACCGCCAACTGGTTTTCGAGCCGCGTGACCGTCCAGCGCTTCCACGTGGATGCGGCGGCGATGCCCTGTGCGAGGAGGAATGAGGCCCGGGACCGGCCGGCCGACCTGGCGCCGTCTGGTAGCGGGAACAGCATTGATCAGCGGACCCCAACGCGGTAGGTTGCGCACCCAACACGCAAGCTCCCGGTCCACGCGAGCTGTCCGTCCATCCCGCTCGTCGTCGTCCCGGAGGTTCTCGAAATGTCGTTCGTTCTGGCGCAGCTGCGCCGTCATGTCGTCGCGTTCACCGCCCTGTTCCTGCTGCTGGGAAGCAGCGCCTACGCGGTCGTCGGCCACCCGGCCGCCACGACGCCCCCGAAGCTCTACGCGTGCGCGAGCGGCGTCGGTGGCACGCTGACGAGCTCGACCGCCACGCGCAGATGCCCCAAGGGGATGCACAAGATCTCCTGGAACGCTGAGGGCGAGCGCGGCCCGACGGGCACGACCGGCGCCGCCGGCCGCGCAGGCGCACCGGGCGACCCGGGCGCGACGGGTGCCGAGGGCGCCCCTGGCCGCACCGGGGCGACCGGCGCGACCGGTTCGACCGGCGCCACGGGCGCGACGGGCCCCGCAGCGTCCGCGACGTACGGCGAGTTCTACTCGCTCATGCCAGGGGATCCCTCCTACACCTACGGTCCCACCGGCAACGCGCCGACCGGCGCGCGGATCCTGTTCCCACACGCCGGCGCGGCCCAGGGGGGCGTGGTCTACTCGGGCGGCGGGGAGTTCACGCTGCCCTCCGCCGGCACCTACCGCGTGTCGTTCTCGGTCACCCTCGTGCAAGCCGGCCAGCTGCAGGTCGTCCTCAACTCCGTACCGCTGCCGTACGCCACCTTCGGCACCGATGCGGCCGGAAGCGAGATCACCGGCGAGGCGCTGGTCGTGTCGCCGGGAGCCGGCTCGGTCATCTCGATCAACGCCCCGGGCAGCAACCCGGACATCTCACTCGCAGCGACGCCCGGAGGCGCGCTCCCCGGTGCGGCGACGCTCCTCATCGAGCGCGTCGACGGCTGAGCCGCGCTGAGCCGCGCTGGTCGCGGCCGACCGTCCAGACCTCGGCGCTCGGCGGCTCGACCTACCCCAAGCGCGGCCGCCCGTACGGCCAACGTGCCTCATCGCGCAGCGCGAGCAGCTCGCTGACGAGATCGTGCTCGACGCGCCGGGCGTCGGGCTCGGGCAGCCCCGAAGGCCACGGCGGCGCGTCGGTGCGCTGCAGCGCGCGCGTGGTGAGGTGGTCGATCATGAACGAGGTGATGACGCCGGCCTCGATCGCCCCGATGCTCCACGCGGCGGTCAGCACGCGGTCGCGGATCTCGGGACTCCACTCGCCGCCGGCGTCGCACG
>JAOPZP010000503.1 GCA_025964055.1 Conexibacter sp. | reverse complement strand
TCAGCCTCCTCGTCCTGCTTGGCGGCCAGCTCGTTGAGGCGCAGCGCGAGGCGCTCGGCGCCGCGGCGGTTGTTGACGAAGACGATCGTCGAGCGGTGCTCGCGCACGAGCTCCAGCAGCTGCGGGTACATCGCCGGCCAGATCGACTTGCGCGTGGCCTCGCCGCCCGGAACCGGATCCAGAGGGTCCAACGAGCCCGTGGATTGCTCGGGCTCGACCATCGACTCGACCGGCACCTGGATCTTGATGTCCAACGGCTTGCGCACGCCGGTGTCGACGATGCGGCAGGTGCGCTGCGGGCCGACCATGAAGCGGCCGACCTCCTCCAGCGGGTTCTGCGTCGCGCTCAGGCCGATGCGCTGCGGGTCGCGGCCGTGGGCGGCGTGGACGTGCCGGGAGAGGCGCTCGAGCGTCAGCGCGAGGTGCGCGCCGCGCTTGGTCGAGGCGACCGCGTGGATCTCGTCGACGATCACGGCCTCGACGTCGGCGAGGATGTCGCGCGCCTGCGACGTCAACATGAGGTACAACGACTCAGGCGTCGTGATCAGGACGTCCGGCGGCGTGCGCCGCATCTGGGCGCGCTCCTTCTGCGGCGTGTCGCCGGTGCGGATCGCGACCTTCAGGTCGGCGCCGATGCCCCTCAGCGGCGCCTGCAGGTTGCGCTCGACGTCGTAGGAGAGCGCCTTGAGCGGTGAGACGTAGACGACGCGCACGCCGGTGCCGTCCGGGCGCGGCGTGGTCGCGAGGCGGTCCAGCGACCAGAGGAAGGCCGCAAGCGTCTTGCCGCTCCCGGTCGGTGCGGAGATGAGGACGTGCTCGCCGGTGGCGATGGCGGGCCACGCCTGTTCCTGGACGGTGGTGGGCGCCGCGAAGGCGCGACCGAACCAGTCCTGCGTCGGGGGGCTGAAGAGCGACAGCGGCAAGACACTCAGGATACGAGGCTCACGGTGTCAGCTCCCGACGTCGGATCACGCGTGGGCCGGCAATCCCGCGAGCTCGCGGGCGGTGCGGAGCACGTCGTCGAGCATCACCTCGGTCAGCACCCCGGTGAACGTGTTCTGCTGGCTCGGATGGTAGGTGCCCAGCAGGCTGAAGCCCGGGTCGCGCTCGCCGCCGGCGTCGTCGTACCAGACGGTCCCGTGGCCGAACCTGGGCTTGGGCCGCGGCGGCACGTGGCCGAGGGCGGTGCGCAGCCGCAGCGCGGCGTCCCAGGCGAACTGGCCGAGGCAGACGCAGACGCGCACGTGCTCGACGTGGTCGAGCTCGGCGACGCTCCACGGCAGGCACGTGTCGCGCTCCAGCGGCGTCGGCTTGTTCGCCGGCGGCGCGCAGCGGACCGCGGCGGTGATCCACGCGTCGGTGAGCGCCAGGCCGTCGTCGCGGGAGACCGAGGTCGGCTGGTTGGCGAAGCCGGTGCGGTGCAGGGCGGCGAAGAGGAAGTCGCCCGAGCGGTCGCCGGTGAAGACGCGCCCCGTCCGGTTGGCGCCGTGGGCGGCGGGCGCGAGGCCGAGGATCAGCACGCGCGCCGCGGGATCGCCGAAGCCGGGGATCGGACGGCCCCAGTAGGTCTGGTCGGCGAACGCGGCGCGCTTGGTGACGGCGACCTCCTCACGCCAGGCCACCAGCCGCGGGCAGCGCCGGCACGTCGTGACCTCGGCCTCGAGCGCCGCGAGGTCGGGAGCGATCATGTCTGCCGGAGGATCCCGAGCATCAGCCGCTCGATGATCGGCTCCAGCTCCCGGATGTCGCCCGGCTTCCCGGTGCGCAGCTGGCGCGAGGCGAGCTCGACGATCGCGCCGACGCAGGCGAACGCGTCGTCGCGCGAGGCGAAGCGCGGGGCGCCGTAGCGCGGGGCGACCTTCTCGTTGTCGACGTAGATCGTCTCGGCGAAGGCGTCGAGGATCGCGTCGCGGCGCTCGGTCGCCCGCGGGCCGGCGCCGATGATCTCCACCAGGAGCGTCTGGGCGGCGTCGGGCCACTCGGCCAGCGTGTGCAGGAAGGCGCGCGTCCCCTGAGCGAGGTGCTCGGGGTAGTCGCCGGCGTCGGTCTGCGCCGCGACGGCCATCTGGCGCATCACCTCGGTTGCGGCCTCGTCGAACAGCGCGAGGATCGCCTCCTCCTTGTTGGCGAAGTGCTCGTAGAACGTCGCCTTCGACATGCCGGCCTCGCGCGAGATGGCCTCGGCGGTGGCCTCGGCGAAGCCGAGCCGGGCGAACACGGTGGCGGCGGCCTCGAACAGGCGACGGCGCTGGACGGTGAGCCGGACCTCGAGCGGCGGCGCGTGGCGGCCGCGCGGGACGACGGTGGGGGCGGGGATGCGTGGGGCGTCTGAGTCGGCCATGCGGAGAGCCATCCTAGATAGGCTCCAACGCGATGGCCGCACCCACCCGTCTCGTCGCGCTGCTCCTTGCGCTCCCGTTCGCGCTCGGCGCCTGCGGGCAGGCCGCCAAGGACTCCGCCGGCTCCTTCCAGGGCGACCAGAAGGACGTCGCGCAGACGGTGGAGGATCTGCAGTCGTTCGCCCGCAAGGGCGACGCCGCCAAGATCTGCTCCGAGCTGCTGGCCAAGGACCTCGTGGCCAAGATCCAGTCGTCGTCGAAGCGGCCCTGCGACAAGGCGCTCAAGGACACCATCGCCGACGCCGACGCGTTCGAGCTGACCGTCAAGAAGGTCACGGTCAACGGCGACCGGGCGACCGCGACCGTGCAGTCGGTCGGCGGCGGCAGCCAGGACCGCACCGAGACGCTGACGCTCGTGCGCGACCAGAGCGCGTGGAAGATCGCCACGCTCGGGGCGGCGCCGAAGGCCTAGTGTCGGCGGGCGGCGCAGCTCGGCTCAGCCGAGCGCGCGCCCGTAGTGCTTCTCGTAGTACTCGCGGAACTCGCCGGAGCGGATCGGCTCCCACCAGGCCGCGTTGTCGCGGTACCAGTCGATGGTGCGCTTGAGGCCGTCCTCGAAGCCGACCTGGGCCTCCCAGCCCAGCGCGCGGACCTTCTCGGAGCCGAGGCTGTAGCGGCGGTCGTGGCCGGGGCGGTCGGTGATGTAGTCGATCAGCGACTCGCCGTTGCCCGTCTGGGCGAGGATCTCGCGCACGACCTCGATGTTGGTGGACTCCGACGGGCCGCCCACGTTGTAGACCTCGCCCGGCGCGCCGTGGGCCAGGACGTGGCTGATGCCGCGGCCGAAGTCCTCCACGAACAGCCAGTTGCGGACGTTGAGCCCGTCGCCGTAGACCGGCAGCTTGTCGCCGTGGAGCGCGTTGAGCACCATCAACGGGATCAGCTTCTCCGGGTACTGGTACGGCCCGTAGTTGTTGGAGCCGCGGCAGATCACGGTCTCCAGGCGGTAGGTGTGGAAGTAGCTCTGGACGAGCAGGTCGCCGCCGGCCTTGCTCGCGCTGTAGGGCGAGCTGGGGACGATCGGCGACTCCTCGGTGAACGAGCCCTCCGCGATCGACCCGTACACCTCGTCGGTGGAGATCTGGACGTACCGTGCCACGCCGCTGGTGCGCGCGGCCTCCAGCAGCACGAGCGAGCCGCGGACGTTGGTCTCGACGAACGCGTCGGGGCCGCTGATGGAGCGGTCGACGTGGGTCTCGGCGGCGAAGTTGACGATCGCGTCGACGCCCTCGCCGATGGCCTCGGCGACCTTGGCCGGGTCCTCGATCGCGCCGTGGACCAGCGTCGCGGCGGCGCCGAGGTCGGCGAGGTTCTCCGGCCGCCCGGCGTAGGTCAGCTTGTCGAGGACCACGACCTCGTCGCCGTGATCGTTGACGCGCTGACGCGCGAAGTTCGAGCCGATGAACCCGGCTCCTCCACAGATCAGCAGCCTCATGTCGCGTTCCTCTCTCGCAGATACGCCGCGACGCCGTCCTGCCACGGCGGCAGCCGCGGCGTCTCGTCGCGCTCGGTCGCCAGCACGCTCCACGCCGGCCGCGCGGCGGGCCGCGCGAACTCCGCGGCCGTGGTCTCGCGGATGCGCGTGGCCAGGCCCGCCGCCCGGTACAGCTCGACGGTCAGCTCGTGCCAGGTGCACTGCCCGCCGCCCGCCGTGTGGAAGACGCCGGTCGCCGTGACCGCCGCGAGGTCGAGCAGCGCGGGCGACAGGTGCCCGGTCCACGTCGGCGAGCCGGTCTGGTCGGTGACGACCGCGACCTCGTCGCGGGTCGCGGCGGCCTTCAACATCGTGTCGGGGAAGCTCTTGCCGCCGAGGCCGAACAGCCAGGCGGTGCGGGCGATGGCGTAGTCGGGGTTGTGCCCGGCGATCGCCTCCTCGCCGGCGAGCTTGGTGCGCCCATAGGCGCCGAGCGGCGCGGTCGCGTCGGACTCGACGTACGGGCGTCCGGTCAGCGTGCCGTCGAAGACGTAGTCGGTGGAGACCGCCACGATGCGCGCGCCCATCATCGCCGCCGCGGCCGCGATGTTGGCCGACGCGTCGGCGTTGACGGCCAGCGCGCGCGCCTCGTGCTCCTCGGCGCCGTCGACGTCGGTGAAGGCCGCGCAGTGCACGACCGCGTCGGGCGCATGCTCCTCGACGACGTCCTGCGCCGCGGCCGGGTCGGTGAGGTCGGCCTCGGCGAGGTCGATGCCGACGGCGTCCCACCCGCGCGCCCGGGCGTCGGCGACCACGCGGTGGCCGAGCATGCCGGCGGCGCCGGTGACCAGCACCCTCACAGGATCGTGATCTCCGAGTTGTCGCCGACCATGAACCGGTACGCGCGCGGCTGGCGGTCGCTGCGGGCGATCTTGACGTTGCGGCCCAGCAGCGAGGACTCCATGCGTCCGTCGAGGTCGCAGACCTCCGAGCCCGCCAGCAGGATCGAGTGCTCGACCTCGGCGCCCTGCACCAGGCAGTTCTCGCCGATCGCGGTGTACGGGCCGATGTAGCAATCGGTCAGCCGCGCGCCGGCGCCGATGATCGCCGGTCCGCGCACGGTCGCGCGGGTCAGCGTGGCGCCGGCCTCGACGACGACGCGGCCCTCGACCTGGGACTCGACGAGCTCGCCGTCGACGCGGTGCTCGAGGCGATCGAGGATCAGCCGGTTGGCCTCCAGCATGTCGTCCAGGCGGCCGGTGTCCTTCCACCAGCCCTGGACGATGTGCGGCTCGACGCGGCGGCCGGTGTCGACCAGGTGCTGGATCGCGTCGGTGATCTCCAGCTCGCCGCGGGGCGATGGCGCGATGGCGCGCGCGGCCTCGTGGATCAACGGCATGAACATGTAGACGCCGACCAGCGCGAGGTTGGTCCTCGGCTCGGGCGGCTTCTCGGCCAGCGCCACGACGCGGTCGCCGTCGAGCTCGGCGACGCCGAAGTGCTCGGGGTCGGGCACCGGCGTCAGGAGGATCAGCGCATCGGGCTCGTTGGCGCGGAACGCCGTGACGAGGTCATCGATGCCGCCCTGCAGCAGGTTGTCGCCCAGGTACATCACGAACGGCGAGTCGCCCAGGAAGGGCTCGGCGGTCAGGACCGCGTGCGCCAGCCCGGCGGGCTCGTCCTGCAGGATGTAGGTGATCTTGACGCCGAAGGCCGAGCCGTCCCCCGCGACCTCCTTGATCTCCTCACCGGTCTCCGGCGCGATGATGATGCCGATCTCGTCGATCCCGGCCCGGGCCATCGCGTCGATGCCGTAGAACAGCACCGGGCGGTTGGCCACCGGCACGAGCTGCTTGGCGCTCGTGTGGGTGATCGGGCGCAGGCGCGTGCCCTTGCCTCCGGAGAGGATCAGGCCCTTGAGCGGCTTCATCAGTAGACGTTCCCCAGCTTGCGGTGGTCCCAGGTGGCGCGGTTCAGCTCGGCGAACTCCAGCCCGACGCGCTTGGCGGCCTGCTGGCGCACCATCGCGCCGACCTCGTCGGTGAGCTCCCCGCCGCCGCCGTAGCGGCGGAAGATCTCCAGCCCCAGCTCGGTGACGGCGTCGACGTCGCGGTGCACGGTGACCTCGGTCTCGAGCATCACGCCGCGCAGCAGGTGGTACTGGTCACGGCCGGCCTCGACCTGCAGCGTGGCGCGCGGGTCGCGCTCGAGGTTGCGGACCTTCTGGGACTTGGCGAACGTCCAGGCCCAGAGCCGGGGCGGGCGGGATCCTCTCACGACGTACCAGAGCGGCATCAGGTGCGGGAAGCCGCGCGGCCCGAGGGTGGCGCAGGTCACGATGCGCTCCTCGTCGAGGAACGACAGAACCTCGGCGTCGTCCATCTGGATCTGGTCACGGCGGCTCACGGGGCGCGGAGGCTAACGACCGAGGGCCCGCAGGGTCCTGGCCGGACCTCAGCGAACGACGAGCAGCAGGCGGTCGACGGCGCCGCGGACGGCCTCGCGGGCCTCGGGCGGCGAGAGGACCGCGGCGTCGCCGGCCTCGGCGAGCACCTCGCGCACGAGCCAGTCGGTGCCCTTGTAGGGCAGCTCGACGATGACCGAGCCGTCGGCGAGCTCCTGCGCGACGCTGCGCTGCTCCCGCGACCAGCGGGCGCGCTCGGGCGAGATCCAGACCCGCGCGACGCGCGAGGCCTCGACGACGCCGGTGCTCGGCCAGCCGACGACGTCGGCGGCGGGGTCGACCTCGGGCCGCGGCGTGAACGAGGTCTCGAGCACCTCGGCGGTCTTGACGCGGTCCAGGCGGAAGTGGCGGACCGCCTCGCGGGCGGGGTCGTAGGAGGCGACGTACCAGCCCTCGCGGCCGTTGATGAGCGCGTAGGGCTCGACGACGCGCTCGGAGAACTCGTCCTCGTTGGCCTTGTAGTACTCGAGCCGCAGCTGGTGCGACGCGGCGATCGCGCGTGAGACGACGCGCGCGATCTTCGAGTCGTCCCCGGCGCCGGAGGCGACCTGGAGCCCCTGCTCCATCGGGTCGGCGCCCAGCGCGGCGACGATCTTGTCGCGCGCCGAGTTCAGCGCGCCCTCGGGCAGGTGGTCGCCGATGAGGTCGATCGCGGCGATGAGCGCCTTGGCCTCGACCGGCAGCAGCCGTGCCGGGCGTGCGAAGTTGTCGGAGTACGGCTCGGGATCGACCTCGATCGTCCCGTCGTCGTGGATCTCGGCGTAGAGGACGTAGGAGCCGCCGCCGAAGTTCACGACGTTGAGGACGTTGACGTCCTCGCGCAGCTCGGCGTCGGAGACCTGCAGCGCCTCGCAGACCTCGGTGAACTGCAGGCGCGTGTTGGCCCGGCCGGCCTCGATCAGGATGCTGGCCAGCGTCACCAGCCGGGCGAAGCGCTCCGGGCGGATCGCGGTCTCGCGCTTGGAGCCGCCGCCGGTCTCGGCGACCGCGTCGTCCTCGGAGGGTGCGACGGCCTCGGCCAGCTCCAGCTCGTCGCCGGCGTGGCGCTCGTGCAGCAGCTCGACGCGCTCGGCGACCTCGCGGACGAGCTCCTCCGGCGCGAGGATCCGGACGTGCTCGCCGAGCCGCAGCGCCCATGACGCCAGCTGGCGCACCGAGGCGTACTCGGTGGTGAAGACCATGTCGCCGCTGGCGTCGTCGGCGGCGCGGATGGAGCCGAAGCGGCCGAAGTGGCGCTCGACCTGCCAGGCGATGCGCTCCGAGATCCAGACCTCGGCCTCGCCGACGGCCTCGCCGAACTGCCAGTCGGCGCGCGTGGCGTAACCGCGCGGGTCGAAGTCGGTCGGGCGCTTGAAGTCGTGCTCGGCCTTGGTCGCGTAGGCGACCTTGCCGCGGATGCGCGAGAGCCGGAAGACGCGGATCGCGTCGCGCTCGTGGGAGCGGCCCAGGAGGTAGAACTGGCCCGACTGGAAGAGCAGGTGGTACGGGTCGACCTTGCGCGCGCCGACCGTGTCGCGCTCCATCGTGTAGTAGTCGAACGTGATCGTCTTGTTGCGGAAGATCGCCGTCTCGACCTTGGCGAGGCGCTGCGAGAGGTCGTGGCCGCCGGCCGACGCCGTGAC
>JAOPZP010000474.1 GCA_025964055.1 Conexibacter sp. | reverse complement strand
GAGTCCGAGCCGCCGGGGCGCACGATCGGCATGACCTTCTGGAGGTCGAGGCCGAACAGGTCCGACGCCAGCTGCGACTCGCGCGCCCGCATCCAGTTCGCGTTGCCCATCAGCGTGTTGATCTCGCCGTTGTGGGCGATGACGCGGAACGGGTGCGCGAGGTCCCAGGACGGGAACGTGTTGGTCGAGAACCGGCTGTGGACCAGCGCCAGGGCCGAGATGAAGCGCTCGTCCTTGAGGTCCGGGAAGAAGTTGCGCAGCTGGTGGGAGATCAACATCCCCTTGTACACGCAGGTGCGCGAGGAGAAGCTCGGGGCGTAGAAGTCCGGGCCGGCCGCCAGCTCGACGATCCGGCGGATCACGTAGAGCTTGCGCTCGAACGCGTCCTGGTCGTCGGTGAAGCCGCGGCCCGCGCCGATGAAGAGCTGGCGGATGTGCGGGCGCGAGGCGTTGGCGGTGTCGCCGACGTGCTCGAGGTCGACCGGCACGTCGCGCCAGCCCAGCAGCTCCTGGCCCTCGATGCGGACGTTGAGCTCCAGCAGCTGCTCGAGCTTGCGGCGCTGCGCCGCGTCGCGCGGCAGGAAGCAGACGGCCACGCCGTACTGGCCGCGCGGCGGCAGCGCGAAGTCGACGACCTCGCGGAAGAACGCGTCCGGCAGCTGGACCAGGATGCCCGCGCCGTCGCCGGTGCGGACGTCGGCGCCTTCGGCACCACGGTGCTCGAGGTTGTCGAGCGCGGTGAGCGCGCGGACGATGACGCCGTGGTCGGGCTGGTTGTCCAGCCGCGCGACCATGGCGACACCGCAGGCGTCGTGCTCGTAACGGGGGTCGTACAGGCCGTCGGCCTGGGGCAGTGCGGAGATCGTCATGAGGTGTCCCGTGGCGGCCCGGGGGCACTGGCCGGAGGTTGCCCGGAATCGCCGTCGGCGCGGGCTCCTCAAGCCTTGGAGGAAGCGGCAGAGTAGCAAGACCACTCCAGATTGGACAGACGTACGCGATCGCGTACAGCCACGATGGCCCGCTCCGGAAACCCGCCTGTACCGGCCTCTTCGTCTGCGTGCAAACGTCCCCCGGGGATCTCGTTTCAGGCCCATGACGCCGGGCATACCGAGGATCGCGGAGGCCACGGCCCCGCGGATTCGCGTCACGGAAAACGGCGCCGGAACCCTGCCCCGGCGCGATGCGATGACCTCCCCCACACGCGTCGAGCCGCCCCCCGGCGGCTCGACGTCTTCGAGGGTCGCCCGAGCGGCGTCGCCCAGCGGCTTGGCCGCCCGCGCGAAGCTCTATGCTCCGCCCCCTTCTGCGCGTGCGGGCGCGGACAGGGGCGCAACAGTGACTAGGACCATCCACGGGCGGGCATATGGCAGCCGATGAGGACACCGGGGCCCGGACGCCCCGGCACGATCGTGACCAGGAGCTTCTGACGACCGACTTCGAGCTGACCCTGCCGGCCCGCGCCGAGAACGTGGCCGTGGTACGCCACGCCTTCGGCGGGCTGGGCGACGCCTTGGACGTGCCCGACCACGCGCTGGCCGACGTCAAGCTGGCGGTGACCGAGGCGTGCACCAACGTCGTCGTCCACGCCTACCCCAACGGCGACGAGGGTCCGATGGCGGTGACCGCCGGCCTGCGCGACGGCGCGCTCACCGTGGTCGTGAGCGACGCGGGCCGCGGCATCCTGCCGCGCCCCGACAGCCCCGGCCTCGGCCTCGGCCTGCCGCTCATCGCCACGCTCGCCTCGTCCCTGGAGCTCGGCACCAACGACCGCGAGGAGACCGAGGTCCGGATGACGTTCGAGCTCGACCGCGTCCCCGAGGGCGACCCTCGGTGACCGCGGAGCCCTCCACCGTCAACGAGGCGACGCTGACGGTGCGGCGCGTGGAGCTGCTGGGCCCGGTCCTCGGCCGCGTCGTCGGCATGCTCGCCGCGCGAGCCCAGTGCCCGATCGACCGCCTCGACGACGCACTGCTGCTGACCGATGCGGTCGCCGCGCACGCGCCCGGCCACACGCCCGACGGCCGCGTCACGGTCCACGTCCACGCCGAGCCCGCCGGGTTGTCGCTGCGCGTCGGGCCGCTGAGCGGCGGGGGCGCCCAGGCGCTCGTGGACTCGGCCTCGCTGCCGGGCATCGGCAACGTCTTCCAGCGGGTCGCCGACGACGTCAGCAGCGACGGGCAGGAGCTGCTGCTGCACCTCGCGTTCCGCACCGATACGTCACACTAGGGGGACAGATGCCACCGGAATTCGCACTGACCCAGGACGCCGTCGACGCCACCACCCAGGTCGTGGCCGTCCGCGGCGAGATCGACCTGTTCACCGCTCCCGAGCTGAAGACCGCGCTCGGCGAGGCGATCGAGGCAGGCAAGTCACGGATCGTCGTCGACCTCGGCGACACCACGTTCCTGGACTCCACCGCGCTGGGCGTCCTGATCGGCACGGTCAAGCGCCTGCGCTCGCGCGACGGCCGCCTGACGATCGTCAACTCGGACCTGAACATCGCCAAGACGTTCGAGATCACCGGGCTGGACCAGATCTTCACGATCCGCGGCAGCCGCGACGAGGCGCTCGCCGCGCTCGACGAGGAGGAGGCGCCCGCCTCCTAGAGGCGCGGCGTCAGGCCGCCTCGGCGGCCAGCTCGCCCCCGGGTGGGGCGAGCGCCGGCGACTCCTCGCCGGTCAGCAGCTCCAGCACGGCGGCCTCGACGTCGCCCTGGATCGCCGTGCCGTCGCCCTCGACGGCCAGCGCGGGCAGCGCGCCGGCGATCGTGATCCCGTCGACGTAGCGGTCGAAGGTGCGCGGGTCGATGTACGACGCGCGCGCCACCGCGGGCGTGTTGCCGAGGTAGTGCGCGACCTCCTTGACCACGCGCGCCATCGCCCGCTTGCGCGCGGTCTTGGTGTCGGGCACCGGGCTGACCGCCAGGCCCAGCGCGGCCAGGACCGTCGCGCCCCAGGTGCGGAAGTCCTTGGCGCTGACGTCCTCCCCCGTGGCGTCCTTCAGCCAGGCGTTGATGTCGCTTGAGCGCACGTCGACCCAGCGTCCCCGCAGCTTGTAGGCCAGCAGCTCGTCGCCGCCGCCGCGGCGGCGCTTGAGCTTCTCGACGTCGCCGGCGACGTCGGCGTCCACCACCGCCTGCACGCGGCGCTTGCCGTGCTTGGCCGGGTAGTCGAAGAACAGGCGATCGCCCTCGATGCGCACGTGGCGCTTCTTCATCGTCGCCAGGCCGTAGGTCTCGTTGCTGACGGCGTAGTCCTCGGACCCGATCCGGAAGAAGCCGCGGTCCAGCAGGCGCACCGCGAGCGCCAGGACGTGGTCGCGGGAGTGGCCGCCGGTGGCGAGGTCGTCCTCGACGCGGGCGCGCAGCGCCGGCAGCGCGCGGGCGAAGACGACCATGTCCTCGAACTTGGCCATGTCGCGCCGCTCGCGCCAGCGTGGGTGGTAGAGGTACTGCTTGCGCCCCTTCTGGTCGACGCCGGTGGCCTGGATGTGGCCGCCGGGACAGGGGCAGATCCACACGTCGTTCCAGGCCGGCGGGATCACCAGCTCGTTGATCCGCGTGAGGACCTCGGCCTCCTCGACGCGCTCCCCGTCGGGGTCCAGGATCGAGAACCCGCGGCCGCGGCGCACGCGGCGCAGCCCCGGGCCCGAGCAGTCGACCTTGCGCAGGCGGGGGGTGGTGGTGCTCATCACGGCCATCGTGGCGCGGGACGTACCCGGCGCCGCGTGCCGCCAAATTACTTCTTGCCGGCGGCCTTCGGCTTGGGCTTGGCCTTCGTCGCGGCGGGCTTGCGCTTGGGCTTGGCCGCCCCGTCGCCGCCGGCGTCGCCGCCGGCGTCGCCCGTGCGCTCGCGCACGGCGTCGAGGCTGGCCTTCAGCGCGCTCATCAGGTCGGGCACCGGCGCGGCCTCTTCGGCCTCGGGCTGCACGGCGATCTCCTCGCCGGCCGCCTTCTTCTCGATCATGTCGAGGACCGCTTCGCGGTAGGTGTCCTTGTACTTGGCGGGCTCGAACTCGCCGGCCAGCGACTCGACCAGCTGCTTGGCGATGTCGAGCTCACGCGAGGAGGTCTCGACCTCGTCGGCCGTGGGGATGTCGTCGATGCGGTCGGGGTCGACGATCTCGTCGGCGAAGAGCATCGTCGCCATCTCGAGCACGTCGTGGTCGGCCATCGGGCGCAGCGCGACGAGGCTCTCCTTGGAGCGGATGACGACCTTGGCGATCGCGACCTTGTTGGTCTCGCGCATCGCCTCCATCAGCAGCCGGTACGGCTTGGCGCCGCCGGGCCCGGGCGCGAGGTAGTACGGGTGGTCGTAGAAGATCGGGTCGATGTCCTCGAGGTCGACGAAGTCCTCGATGTCGATGGTCCTGGTCTTCTTGGGCTCGACGGCCTCGAGCTCGACGGGGTCGATGACCACGTAGCGGTCGGCCGAGATCTCGTAGCCCTTGACGAGATCCTCGTAGGCGACCTCGTCCCCGGTCGACGCGTCGACGCGCTTCTGGTTGATCCGCGCGCCCGTCTGTCGGTTGAGCTGGTTGAAGCGGACGGTCTTGCGGTTGACCGCGCTGTACAGCTTGACGGGCACGGTGACGAGCCCGAAGCTGATGGCGCCGGTCCAGATCGAACGGGGCATGGATCCGGGAGTGTGCCCGACGGGAGGTGCTTCGCACACCCCCCGCAGGACTTCTTGCGTCAGCGGGCGCTGCCGCCGGTCACGCCGTCCCGGCCGTGGTGCTGTCCTTCGCGAAGCGCTCGGCGGGTCGGTTGCCCTCGTGCACGCCCTCGGCGAACTCCTCGATCATCTTGGCGTTGAAGGCCGGGATGTCGTCGGGCTTGCGGCTGGTGACGAGGCCTTGGTCGACGTGGACCTCCTCGTCGACCCACGTGCCTCCGGCGTTGCGGATGTCGGTCTGCAGCGACGGCCACGACGTCAGCGTGCGGCCCTTGACGACGCCGGCCTCGACCAGCGTCCACGGCGCGTGGCAGATCGCCGCGACGGGCTTGCCGGCGTCGAAGAACGCGCGGGCGAAGGCGACGGCGTCGGCGTGCATCCGCAGGTTGTCGGGGTTCGCGACGCCCCCGGGGAGCATCAGGGCGTCGTAGTCGTCGGCGCTGGCGTCGCCGACCGCGCGGTCGACCGGGAACGTGTCGGCCTTGTCGAGATGGTTGAACGCCTGGGCCTGGCCGGTGTCGGGGGCGAGCAGCTCGACCGTCGCTCCCGCCTCCTGCAGCGCCTTGCGCGGCTCGGTCAGCTCGACCTGCTCGATGCCCTCGTTGGCGACGAGGATGGCGACCTTCTTGCCGTCCAGCTTGCCTGCCATGTCGGTCCCTCCTTTGGTTGTCGGACGGGGTCCTGGGGGTAGGGCTTGCCACATGAGCACGACACGAAACGCAAGCCAGGGGATCCTGGCCGACGACAAGACCGGCGAGCGCGAGCAGATCGTCGAGATGCTCAAGAAGGCGTACTGGATGGAGCTCGAGACGGTCATGAGCTACATCGCGAACTCCGTCAACCCGGACGGCGTCCGCGCGCAGGAGATCATCGAGTCGCTCAACGGCGACATCCAGGAGGAGCTCGGCCACGCGCAGCAGTTCGCCGCGCGGATCAAGGAGCTCTACGGGGTCGTGCCGGGGTCGATGGACTTCACGCCGGAGCAGAGCTACCTCCAGCCGCCCGAGCACCAGACCGACGTCGTCCACGTCATCAAGGGCGTGATCGAGGCCGAGACCGGCGCGATCGAGCACTACAACGCGATCATCGAGGCGACCGAGGGCACCGACCCGGTGACCAACGACATGGTCATCGCGATCCTCCGCGACGAGGAGGGCCACCGGCGGCTCTTCGAGGGGTACCTGCGGGAGTACGAGTCGGAGGGCCTGGCGTAGGGCTCTCGTTCGTCGATGCCCCTTGGCCCCTACGGCGTGATCGCCACCGCGGCCTCCGGGCTGGCGATCCGGAAGCTGAAGGACTCCTCCAGGTAGAGCGACACGCCGTCGGCGTCGTGGGCGTCGTAGCCGACGGCGAGGTCCTGGCCGCTCTCGAAGAGGAAGTCGCCGCCGCGCAGGCTCACCACCACGCCGCCCACCACGCCCGGTGCCCAGACGAGCGGGCCGCCGAGGATCTTGCGCAGGTGGTCGAGCAGCGGGTAGCCGCCGTGCTCGGCCGTCTCGATCACGCGGCGGTACTCGTCGCGGCCCAGCGCGATGCCGTAGGGCCCGCTGATCCCGTTGCGCAGCAGCACCTCGACCGCCCCCGCCACGTGGCTCGGGTAGCGGGCGATCTCGTCGCCGCAGGCGATCGCCTCGTGCGGCGAGGAGGCCGCGATGCCGGCGATCCCGGCGTCGGGCCAGCCGTGGAAGACCGCCGTGTTCTCGGCGACGACCAGGCGCTGGGCGGCGGCGTCGAGGTCGTCGAAGTCGACGTCCTCGGCCCCGCGGTCGCCGGCGCGCAGCTCCTCGCGCGAGACGCGGAACGGCACCCGCAGCTCGACCAGCGGCAGCACGCGCCGCCGCCGCCCTTCGACGTCGCCGAGCGGGCCGGTGTCGACGCCCTCGACGCGGCCGAGGTTCGTGGCCGAGTAGTCCCAGCCCAGCGGGCCGGAGAAGTCCACCAGGCGGCGCGCCGCGAGGCCGGGCGTCAGGCGCTCGCGCGCCTCCTCGTCGATGCGCTGCCAGCCCTCGTCGGTGATCGGGGCGTGCCCGCGGAGGAGATGGTCGCTCACAGGCCCGTCCCCCTCAGGCTCCCGATGCCGAGCGATCCGCCGACGCCGCCGCCGACCGCCGGGGCCCCGGGCACGGGCGGACCGCCGTCGTCCTCGGCGGACTCCTCGGCGGTGTCGCCGTGGGCGACGATGTCGCCGGGCTGGAACAGGACGCCCTCAGCGATCTTCTGCCACTCCGGCGTGCGGCGCAGCAGGAACTCCAGGTCCATGGAGAAGTGCTTGTACTCCTCCCCCACGGCGTTGGCCATGACCGCCAGCGCCTCGGGGTCCTTCTCGACCGCCAGCCGCTGGGCGTACCAGCCGATGGCCTCGGCCTCCTCGGTCAGCGAGGCGCACAGCCGGGCGAAGGTGCGGGTCTCCGCCGGGAGCTCCTCGGGTGGCTCGTGGTACTGGTCGAAGCCCATGATCCGAACCTACTCGGACGGTGCCGGCGGCTCGATCGGCTCTGCCGGTGGGTCGATCGGATCTTCGCGTGGCGTATCGGGCTCCGGCACGTCCGGACCCACGGGCTCACCGGGCGGCGCGGGCTCGCTCGGCGGCGCGGGGTCGGCCGGCACCGATGGGCTCTCGGGCACGATCGGCGTCGGCGCCTCGACCGGCTGGGGGACTTCGAGCAACGGCATCGGACTCATGGACGGGGCGCTACCCCGATCCGGCGCTAGCCCAACGGCGTCTCGCCGAGCCGCAGGCGCAGCTCGTCGATCGAGCCGAAGACCGCCGAGGCCCCGGCGTCCCGCAGCTCCTCGGACGAGAAGCCGCCCGTCAGCACCGCGATGCTCTCGATGCCGGCCCGGCCGGCGGCCTCGCAGTCCCACGTCGAGTCGCCGATCATGATCCCCTGCGCGCCGTCGAGCTTCTCCAGCGCGGCGAGGATGAGATCCGGGTCGGGCTTGGTCTGCCGCACGTCGGCGGCCGTGGTCCAGCCGCTGGCCAGCGAGCGGGCGTCGAGCAGGTCGAGGTAGCGATCGACCTCGTCCGCCTTGGCGCTGGAGGCGAGCACCACCTGCCGCCCGAGGTCGCGCAGGTCCTGCATCAGCTCGCGCGCGCCGCGCAGCGGCTCGACCTCCTCGATGAACGTGAGGTAGAGCGCCTTCTCGGCCGAGCGGATGTCGTCGCCCTCGCGCTCCTCGACCTCCTCGCTGAGCAATGAGGCGATCAGCTTGTCGCCGCCCATCCCCATGTGGCGATGGATCCGCCACAGCGGCACGACGTGACCGTTCTGCCGGAACGCCCGGAACCACGCGACGGCGTGGTGGTAGTTGGTGTCGACGAGCGTCCCGTCGATGTCGAGGATCGCGGCGGGCGGCAGCTGCTTGGCGGTCACCACTCCGTCTTGCCCGAGGCGAGCCGTCGCAACGCAACCCCGAACCACAGCCAGCCGAAGAGCGTCACCGAGCACGCGACCGTGATCGCGACGGTCAGGCTGCCGAA
>JAOPZP010000395.1 GCA_025964055.1 Conexibacter sp. | reverse complement strand
GGCCACCGGCGATCCCGCCGCGCCGGCCGCGGGCACGGCCACGCCGGCGACCGGTGCCACCGCAGCGTCAGGGACCAGCGGACCCACGACCGTCGGCTCGCCGCCGCCGCCCTTGAACCCTGCGCCGGTGGGCGCGCCGTGATCCCGGGGCGAAGCTGCTAGGCGCTCAGCGCAGCCGACCGCGCACGAGCGCGTCCTCGGGGACGTCGCCGCGGCGCAGACGCAGCTCGGTGAAGAGCTCGGCGGTGGCGAGCTCCTCGGTCTCGAGGTCGAGCGCGACGCCGAGCTCGGACTCGACGTCGTCGCGGGCGCCGATGAGCACCAACTCGACGCCCGGGTGGTTCAGGAGGCCCGGATCGTCGAGGGCGTGCCAGCGGCGATCGCCGAAGCGCTCGCGGACTTCCGCCGGCAGCTGCGGCCGCCGGCGCCGCGGCAGGCCGGTGCCCGATGGCGCCGGCGCGTCGGGGTTGCGCACCGCGACGATGAAGCTGCCCTCGCGCCGGACGTTGAGCAGGTGCTGCGCCTCGCCGGGCTCGGCCGGCAGCTCCAGGCCGTAGGCGAGGTGCGAGTGCCGCTCGTGGACGGCAACCACGTAGCGGCCCTCACCGGCGGGACGCGCGGCGGGCCGGACGCGCACGCCGCGGGTTCGGGTCTCGTAGGTGCGCGGCAGCAGCGCGTCGCGCAGCCCGTCGGGGCACTCGGCGACGGCGTCCACGAACGCCCACGTGCGCTCGTGGCGGGCCGGATCGGGCAGGTGCTTGCGCCCGACGACGAGCAGCCGCGCGGGGCCGCGCCCGTCGGGGTCGAGGACGACCATCAGTCGCGCGATGTCCCCGGCGCCGCGGACCTCGTCGACGTCCATGCGCGGCCGGTAGAAGAAGAACACGTCGCCGCGCTCGAGCACCTCCATCATGCCCGCTGAGGTAGCCCGCGGCCGGTGACGGCCAAGCTGGGCTCAGGACCCGCTACTTCGGGCGCATGCAGCTCGCCGTGAGGCGGTGCCATCCGTCGGCGCCGTAGTCGGCGAAGTCCGCGCCGCGGCGCTCCACGTACGTGTCGACGCCCCGGCCGGTGATGCGTTGGAGGTAGGACTTGCCGCTTGCGCTGAGCTGAATCTCGAGGTTCAGGTGGGCCGTCGAGGCAGTGCCCATCAACGACCCGATGAGATGGTGGGGAGCCAGCGTCTCCATCGTCTCGTCGAGCTCGGGCACGTTGCCGTAGCGATGGTGACGATCCCAGTGGCATTGCTGTGCGTTGTCGACCTCGACCAGGAGCTCGCGCGCGTCGGTCAACGCGTCCGCGGGTCGCCCCGCCTGCGAGCTGCCGGATGACGCCCGGCCGAGCAGCGTCGTGGCGACGATCGCCGCGACGAGGGCGACCAGGAGCCAGCGCAGGCGGGAGGATCTCGACATCAGGCCGGCAGTCTAACCGCTGGTGCAGAGCGCTCATCAAGCCAGACCGCCGACCTACGCGACCTAGCGCCGCCGCGCGTCGCGCAGCTTGGCCTGGTCGGTGACGAGGTCGATCGCGGCGATCCGGTCGCCGGCGACGGTGATGCCCGCGACGCCGATGACGCGGTCGCCGGCGGTGACGATCACGCCGGCGCCGCCGTTGACGACGGCCGGCTCGGCCAGCGCGACGAACGGGCGCCCGCGCCCGAGGGCGTTGCGCGCGACGGCGTCGGCGCCGACGATCGGCTCCTGACCGCGCGCGCCGCCGCCGGCGTCGTGGCGGAAGACGACGTCGGGGTCCAGGACGCGCATGAGCGCGTCGAAGTCGCCGTCGCGCGCAGCGCGCAGGAAGGCGTCGACGAGCTCGCGCTGGCGCTCGAGGTCGGCGTCGACGGCCGGGGCGCCGCGGACGCGCCGGCGCGCGCGGCTGGCCATCTGGCGTGCCGCGTCGGGTGTGCTGTCGATGATCGGCGCGATCTCCTGGAAGGGCACGCCGAACGTGTCGTGCAGGACGAAGGCCAGCCGCTCCTTCGGCGCGAGCGTCTCGAGGACGACGAGCAGCGCGAGCCCGACCGAGTCGGCGATCAGCGCCTCGCGCTCGGGGTCTGACCCCTGGGCGCCCTCGGTGACCACGGGCTCCGGCAGCCAGCTCCCCACGTAGTCCTCGCGCCGGCGGCTGCGGGCCTTGAGCATGTCGAGGGCGACGCGCGCGACCACGGTCGTCAGCCACCCGGGCAGGTTGTCGATCGTCTCCGCGTCGCTGCGGTTCAGGCGCAGCCACGCCTCCTGGACGGCGTCCTCAGCCTCGCTGGCGGACCCCAGCATCCGGTAGGCCACGGCTCGCAGCCGCTGGCGCTGAGCCTCGAACTCCGTCGCGATCAGGTCGTCGTCGTGCACGGTCACATCCTGCCGTCGAGGGTCGTCAAGGGGGTGACGACATGGCACCGACCGATGTGACGACGGAGGCATGACCCCATGGCAACCACCGCACCGCTCCACCTCGCCGAGCGCGCGCCCTCGGCGCTCGCCACGCGCCGCGGCAAGCTGACGCTCGCCCTGCTCTGCACCATCGCGTTCCTGGACTTCGTGGATGCGTCGATCGTCAACGTCGCGCTGCCGTCGATCCGCCGCGACCTCGGCTTCTCCGTCCAGAACCTGCAGTGGGTGTTGAGCGGCTACCTGCTGACCTACGGCGGGTTCATGCTCCTCGGCGGGCGCGCGGCCGACCTCTTCGGGCGGCGGCGGATCCTGCTGGCCGGAACGACGCTGTTCGCGCTGTCCTCGCTGGCGGGCGGGTTGGCGCAGAGCTCCGGCATGCTCGTCGGCGCGCGCCTGGCGCAGGGCCTGGGCGCGGCGATGATGCTCCCGTCCGCGCTCTCGCTGCTGACGACGACGTTCACCGGCACCGACCGGCGCAAGGCGCTCGGCGTGTGGGGCGGCGTCGCGGGCCTCGCGTCGGCCGTCGGCGTGCTGCTGGGCGGCGTGCTCTCGGAGGGCCCGGGCTGGCGGTGGGTGCTGCTGGTCAACGAGCCCGTCTGCGTGATTGCGCTCGTCTGCGTGTTCCTGCTGTTCGCCGACGACCGCCGCCGGCCGGACCTGCGCAAGCTCGACGTGCGAGGCGCCGTGCTGAGCACGTGCGGGATGCTGCTGTTGGTCGCCACCTTGGTCAAGGCGCCCGACGTCGGCTGGGGCACCGGCCGCACGATCGGCGGCCTGGCGGGCGCCGTGGCGCTGCTGGTGCTGTTCGTGGTCAACGAGGCCCGGGCCGCCGCGCCGCTGCTGCCGCTGTCGATCTTCCGGATCAAGGGGCTCGCCGCCGCTGACGTGACCCAGCTGATCGGCATCGCCGGGATCATCTCCATGTTCTTCTTCTTGACGTTGTACATGCAGAACGTCCTGGGCTACTCGCAGATCCAGACGGGCCTCTCGTACCTGCCGCTGTGCTTCGGCGTCGGCATCGCGGCCGGCGTCTCCTCGCAGCTGCTGGCCCGGGTGGGGTCGCGTCCCGTGATGGTCGGCGGCGCGCTGCTGGCCTCCTGGGGCGTGTTCTGGCTGTCGAAGGTCCCGGTCGGCGGGTCCTACGCGGCCGACATGCTCCCGGGACTGCTGATCGCCTCCTTCGGGCTCGGCGCGGTGTTCGTCGCGGTCACGACCGCGGCCAACGAGGGCGTCCCCCCCGAGGACGCCGGGCTGGCCGCGGCGTTGCTCAATGCCTCTCAGCAGGTCGGCGGGGCGCTCGGCCTGGCCGTGTTCTCGGCGGTCGCGACGTCGCGGACCGACCACCTGCTGGCCGCGCACATGCCGGCGCCGGAGGCGCTGACCTCCGGGTTCCAGCGCGCGCTGCTGGCCTGCAGCATCTGCCTGG
>JAOPZP010000346.1 GCA_025964055.1 Conexibacter sp. | reverse complement strand
TACCCGTTCGTCGAGAACCACAACTTCTACGTCGAGCACCAGCACTACTCGTTGTTCTGGAACAAGGTCCGCGACCTCGGGCAGGTCTTCGCGCACCACGGCTACCTGGCCGACGCGGAGGACATCTTCCTGCTGCACCGCTACGAGATCTACCCGGCCATCTGGGACCTGACGACGGGCTGGGCCACCGAGACCCCCGACCGCCGCGCCCACTGGCAGCGCGAGGTGGCCGAGCGCGCGCGCATCATGGATGTGCTGCGCGGCTGGTCGCCGCCGCCCGCGCTGGGGCCGGCGCCGGAGGAGGTCACCGAGGCGTTCACCGTGATGCTCTGGGGCATCACCACCGACACGCTGGATCGCTGGCGCCGCGCGCAGGACGGCGGCGGCCCGGTCAACGAGCTGGAGGGCGTCGCGGCGTCCCCGGGCGTGGCCGAGGGGCCGGCCCGCGTGATCACCTCGCCGTCGCAGCTGACCGAGGTCCTGGCCGGCGAGGTGCTCGTCTGCCCGATCACCGCGCCGAGCTGGGCGCCGATCTTCAACAAGATCGCCGCCGCCGTCTCCGACATCGGCGGGATCATGTCCCACGCCGCGATCGTCTCCCGCGAGTACGGCCTGCCGGCGGTCGTCGGCACGGGCTTCGGGACCAAGACCATCAAGACCGGGCAGATCGTGCGCGTGGACGGCGGCAAGGGCACCGTCACGATCATCGAGTGACGTGAAGGACGTCCCCGGCGGCCCCTTGACAACCTGTAGTTACAGGATGACAATGGGTCGGCGCGGGGGCGACCCTGCGTCGCCACGCTCGACGACGATCAGGGGTCCCATGCTGCCACGAGTGACGCTCACCACGCCGCGCCTGCTGCCGGTGCATCTCGAGGACGCCCCGCAGCGGGCGTTCTCCGCGCAGCTCGAGCACCTGCGCCGCCTGCTGGGCCCGCTCGTCGAGTGGCTCGACCCGGCACCGATCGACGCGCCCGTGCCGGCCGGCGTCAGCGCCGTCGTCGTGCCCGACCTCAGCGGCGTCGCCTACCGCAAGGTCGAGGCGTTCGCCGCCATCGAGCAGCCGATCCTGATCATCACGTCCGAGTTCGGGACCGTGTCGATGTGGGACTGGGAGATCCGCGACCACCTGCGCCGGCGCGGCATCGAGACGATCGCCCCGCTGTCGCTGCAGGAGGCGCAGGACATCTGCCGCGCGCTGGCCGTTCGCGAGACGCTCGCCGGCGCGACGATGCTCGCCTACCAGGACGAGATCGGCGCCGGCATGCAGCCCGACATCTTCAAGCGCTTCTACTGGTGGGAGGGCGAGGCCGCCCAGCGCATCCAGGAGCGCTTCGGCGTCGGCGTCGAGTACCGCAGCTATCGCGAGCTCGCCGCCCGGGCCGACGCGGTGAGCGACGAGCGCGTGGCGGCCGCGGCCGTGCGGATCGCCGACAAGGTGCCGATGCTCGGCCTCACCGAGCAGGCGCGCGCCAACGCGCTGCGGCTCTACGTCGCGATCGGCGACGAGCTCGACGAGGCCGGCAACGTCATCGCCGCCGGCATCAACTGCCTCAACGAGTCGATGAGCGCCCGGACGACGCCGTGCCTGGCCTGGAACCTGCTCTTCGAGGAGCGCGGCCTGATGTGGGGCTGCGAGGCCGACCTCGTCTCCATGCTCACCGAGTTCCTGGTGCACAAGAGCCTCGACGTGCCGGTGATGATGTCCAACCTCTACCCGTTCCTGATGGGCGAAGCGGCCCTCAAGCACGAGCGCATCCCGTACTTCCCCGACGTCGACGAGCCGGAGAACCACGTGCTCGTCGCGCACTGCGGCTACTTCGGCGTCGTGCCGCAGTCGTTCGCCAAGCGCTGGTCGGTGAAGCCGAAGGTGCTGGCGATCGTCGACGAGCACGCGCACGCGCTGGACGCCGAGTACCCCGAGGGCCCGACGATGGTCGTCAAGCTCGCCGGGACGATGGACACGCTGGTCACCAGCCAGGCCGAGCTGACCGGCTTCGTCCAGTACAAGGACTCCGACTGCCTCAACGGCGCGATGCTGCGCGTGGAGGACGGCTACCGCTTCGTCGAGCGCCTGCCCTCCCACCACGCGATCCTCGCGACCGGCGACCTGCGCCGGCGCCTGGACGTCGTCGCGGGCGTGCTGGGCCTCGGGGTCGAGCGCATCTGAGCGCCCGGGCACGCAGCTCGCCGTTCGGCCGCCTGCCGGACGGGACCGCGATCGAGCGCCACACGCTCGAGGACGGCCGCGGCATGTCCGTCTCGATCCTCACGCTGGGCGGGATCCTCCAGGAGGTCTGCGTGCCCGACCGCGACGGCCGCGGCGCCAACGTGACGCTCGGGTTCGCCGGCCTCGCCGGCTACACCGGCGACGCCTACCTGGCCGCCAACCCGTACTTCGGGGCGATCGTCGGCCGCTACGCCAACCGCATCGCCGGCGGCCGCTTCACGCTCGACGGCACGGCCCACGCGGTGACCGTCAACGACCCGCCCAACGCGCTGCACGGCGGCGCCCGGGGCTTCGACCGGCGCGTGTGGGCGGCACAGGCGATCGACGGGGGCGACGGCACTGTCGGCGTGCGGCTGACCGGCACGAGCCCCGACGGGGAGGAGGGCTTCCCCGGGACGCTGACCACGGCCGTGACCTACACGCTCGACGGGCGCGGGGCGCTGCGCATCGACTTCGAGGCGAGCACCGACGCGCCGACGGTGGTCAACCTGACCAGCCACGCGTACTGGAACCTCCGCGGCGAGGGGGCGGGCACGGTGGAGGCGGCCGAGCTCGAGGTGCGCGCCGGCGCCTACGCGGCGACCGACGAGCACCTCGTCCCGACGGGCGCGCTGGTCGCCGTCGACGGCACGCCGCTGGACTTCCGCACGCCGGCGGCGATCGGGGCGCGGATCGCCGAGCCGTTCGCGCCGCTGGCGGCCGCCGGCGGCTACGACCACGACTGGATCCTCGACCGCGACGGCCCCGGCCTGGTCGAGGCGGCGACGCTGCGCGACCGCGCCAGCGGCCGGGCGCTGCGGGTCCTGACCACCCAGCCGGCGCTGCACGTGTACACGGGCAACCTGCTCGACGGCACCCTGCGCGGAGCCAGCGGCGGCCCGTACGGCCCGCGCTCCGGCGTCGCCTTCGAGGCCCAGCACCTGCCCGACTCGCCCAACCACTCCGCGTTTCCCTCGACCGTCCTGCGCCCCGGCGAGCGCTACCGGCACGCGACCGTCTACGCGTTCTCGACGTTTCCCGGCTGAGCGGCAAGCAGGCAGCTTGACGGTCCGCGCTTCGGGCACTACCGTGCTGTCATCCTGTAAGTACAAGCGGAGGAGCGGGCATGCGGGTCATCCAAGTCGGGGGCGGGTTCTGGGGTTCGGGCTGGGCGCGGGTCATCCACGAGTTCCCTGAGACCGAGCTGGCGGCGGTCGTCGATCTCAACGACGCGGCCCTGGCCCAGACCTGCGACCCGATCAGCCTGCCGGCGAACCGGCGCTTCTCGGTCTTGGAGGACGCGCTGGCCAACGTGCAGGCCGACGCCGCCCTCGTCGTCGTCCCGCCGGAGGTCCACGTGGACGTCGCGACGGCCTGCCTGGAGGCCGGGCTCGACATCCTCGTCGAGAAGCCGTTCGCGCCCAGCGTCGAGGAGGCCGCGAAGATCGTCGAGCGCGCCGACGCGCTGGGCCGCACCGTCATGGTGACGCAGTCCTTCCGCTTCAAGCGCGGGCCGCAGACCGTCCGCCGGCTCATCGACGAGGGCGCGGTCGGCGCCATCGAGCAGGTCGACGTCCGCTTCGCCAAGGCCCCGGTGTTCGGCGGCTTCCGCGAGGAGATGGACGAGCCGCTGATCGTCGACATGGCGATCCACCACTTCGACTTCCTGCGCGGCATCCTCGGGCTGGAGCCCGTGCGCGTCCGCGCGACGAGCTTCAACCCGTCGTGGAGCTGGTTCGGCGGCAACGCCTCCGCGTTCGCCCAGTTCGAGACCGAGGGCGGCGCCGCGCGCGTCTCCTACAGCGGCAGCTGGGTCTCGCGCAGCCGCGAGACGACCTGGGACGGCAGCTGGGAGATCCAGGGCACCGAGGGCTCGATCGTGTGGGAGCACAACCGCGTCGAGTACCGGCCACACAACTTCGGGCTGACCGTCTACCGCAAGGACGCGCTGGAGCGCGGCGACGGCGTCATGGACGTGCCGCTCGTCCAACTGCCCGCCGAGGAGCGCGCCGGTACGCTGCACGAGTTCGTGAGCGCCAACCGCGAAGGGCGCGCGCCGCAGGCCAGCGGCGAGGACAACCTTCGCAGCCTGGCCCTGGTCTTCGGTGCCGTCGAGTCCACACGCACCGGCGACTGGGTCGACATCGGCGTGCCGGCGTTGACGGCGAGGTCGTGACGCAGGCATTCTGGCCCACCCCGTCGGTAGCGTGATGAGACGCCGACTACGAACGCGGAGCACTTCACCATGGTGCGCATGAGAATCGACAAGTCCTCGAGGGTCCCGTATTACGAGCAGCTGCGCGAGATCCTCGAGGACGCCATGGGCAGCGGGACGCTGGCCGTGGGCGAGCAGCTCCCGAGCGAGGCGCAGCTCTGCGACACCTACGACGTGAGCCGGACGGTCGTGCGCCAGGCGCTGGCCGAGCTGACGAACGAGGGCCTGATCCACCGTTACAAGGGACGCGGGTCGTTCGTCGCGCCGCCGAAGGTCGACGAGCATCTCGCCCAGAGCCTCATCGGCCTCGCCGAGGAGGTCTCGGCACGCGGGCAGCGCCTGGACAACGAGGTGCGCCTCTTCGAGAGCCAGGTGCCCAGCGCCCACATCTCGCAGGTGCTCAAGCTCGAGTCGGGCGAGGTCGTCGTGCGCCTGGACCGCGTGCGCTCGATCAACGGCGAGCCGTGGGTGTTCACCTCCACGTTCCTGCCGGGCCACCGGTGTGCGCCGCTGCTGGAGCTCGACATGCGCCACCGCTCCCTGTACTCGACGCTCGAGCACGACCTCGGCATCACGCTCGTGCACGGCCGCCGGACGATCGAGGCGGCGCTGGCGGGCGTGGAGCACGCGACGCTGCTGGGCATCGCGCCCGGCGATCCGGTGCTGCTGCTCAAGAGCCTGAGCTTCGACGCCGGCGACCGGCCCGTGGAGTACTTCCTGGCCTGGCATCGCGGCGATCGCAGCCGGTTCGACGTGCACCTGCGCCGCGAGCGCGAGCGCGCGGAGGGCTCGGGCACGATGGCCATCAGCGACGCGCCGACGGACCTCAGCGTCTTCTAGGCGCAGCTCCGGCGCGACCTACCGGCAAGGACCTGAGATGTCCCGGGGAAGCTTGACCGACCCAGCTTGTTATGACAGGATCACAAGTGTGGAGGAGGCAGTGGTCATCGGCCTCGACGTGGGCACGTCGAGCACCAAGGCGGGCGTGTACCGCCTGGACGGCACCGCCGTCGCGACGGCACAGGTCCCCACGACCCTGCGGCGCGGCGCGGCCGGCGAGGTCGACCAGGATCCCGACGAGCTCTTCGCCTCGTCCTGCGACGCGGTGGCCGAGGCCGTCGCCCGCTCGGGCGCCGCGCCGGCGGCGATCGCCGGCCTGGCGGTGACCGGCCAGATGGCCGGCGTCATGGGCATCGACGAGACCTGGACCGCCGTGACGCCCTACGACTCGTGGCTGGACGCGCGCTGCACGCCGCAGCTGCAGCGGCTGGCCGCCACCGACGGCGACCTGCTCGCCCGGCGCACCGGCTGCCCGCCGATGGTCGACCACGCGCCCAAGATGCAGTGGTGGCGCGACGAGCGCCCCGAGACCTACGAGCGCATCGCGCGGTTCGTCATGCCCGCGGTCTACGTCGCCGGCCGGCTCGCCGGCCTGACGGCAGACGAGGCGTTCATCGACCCGACCTACCTGCACTTCACCGGCGTCGCCGACGCGAGCACCGGGCAGTGGTCGCCCGAGCTGATCGCCGCACTGGGCCTGGACGCCGAGCGGCTGCCGTCGATCGTGGCCTCCGAGGCCGTCGTGGGCGAGCTAACCGCCGCCAGCGCCGCGCGCTGCGGGCTGCGCCCGGGCACGCCGGTGATCGCCGGCGCGGGGGACACCGCCACCGGCGCGCTGGGCGCCGGGATCGTGCGCACCGGCCAGCTGCTGGACACCGCCGGCACCGCCGCCGTGCTGCTCGGGGTCGTCGACGCGTTCCGGCCCGACGAGCGCCACGGCCTGATGATCATGCGCGGCGCGCTGCCCGGCCAGTGGCTGCCCCTCAACTACGTCGCGGGCGGCGGCAGCGCGCTGCACTGGCTCGAGCGCCTCGTCACGCGCCCCGCGGCCGCCGCCGGCGACGAGACCCCGTCGCTGGAGCGCCTGCTCGCCGAGGCCGCCACGGTGGACCCCGGCGCCGACGGGCTGCTGTTCGTCCCGCACCTCGAAGGCCGCGTCGCCCCGCACGACCCCGCGATGCGGGGCGCCTGGGTGGGCCTCGGCTTCGGCCACGGCCGCGGCCACCTGGCCCGGTCGATCATGGAGGCCGTGGCCTTCGAGTACGCCGGCTACCTCGGCGCGATGCGCCGGCTGCATCCCGCCGTCGACTTCGACGTCGTGCACGCCATCGGCGGCGGCGCGCGCAGCGACCTCTGGAACGCGATCAAGGCCGACGTGCTCGGCCTGCCGGTCGAGCGCGTCCGCATCGAGGAGACCGCGACGCGCGGCGCGGCCCTGCTGGCCGCCGCCGGCGTCGGGCTGGTCGACCTCGGCGAGGTCGCCGCCCGCGTGCCGGCGACCACCCGCGTCGAGCCCGACCCCGCCCGCCACGCGCAGTACGCCGCCCTCACCGACCGGTACGCCGAGCTCGTCGAGACGCTCGCCGCCCGGACCCCGCTTCCGTCCCCACCCGAAAGGCACCTGGTCTGATGCCCCCGACGAACGTCTGCCTGATCGGCGCCGGCCGCGCCGGCGCGCTGCACGCCACCAACGTCCATCGCTACGTGCCGGACGCCCGCATGACGGCGATCGTCGACGACGACGCCGCGCGCGCGGCCGACGTGGCCGCCGGCCTCGACGCCAAGCCGTTCGCCACCCTGGCCGCCGCGATCGCCGGCGCCGACATCGACGCGGTCGTCATCGCGACGCCGACCTTCACGCACCGCGACCTCGCGGTCGAAGCGCTGGAGGCCGGCCTGCACGTCTTCTGCGAGAAGCCGATGGCGCTGTCGGCCGCCGAGTGCGACGACATGAGCCACGCGGCCGCCGCGGCCGGGCGCGTGCTGCAGATCGGCTACGTCCGCCGCTACCAGCCCGAGTTCGTCGAGGCCTTCGCGCGCATCGCCAACGGCGACATCGGCGACGTGACCATGGTCAAGTCGCTCACCCGCGGTCCGGGACTGCCGCCGGCCTGGGCCCACGACATCGCGCTGAGCAACGGCATGCTCGCCGAGGTCAACAGCCACTGCTTCGACACCGTGCGCTGGATGACCGGCAGCGAGGTCACCCGCGTCTACGCCGAGGTCGCCAACCACAAGGGCGAGCGCAACGGCATCACCGTCGAGGGCTTCTACGACACGGCGGTCGTCACGCTGCGCTTCGCCAGCGACGCCGTCGGCGTGGTCGACGGCGTCTGCCCGGCGCAGTACGGCTACGACGCGCGCGTCGAGGTCATCGGGACCGAGGGGCTGATCACCATCGGCGACACGCTGGGCATGCCCGTGCTCACCTGCGTCGACCGCAGCGTCGGCGGCACCCGCCCCGTGCACAAGACCTGGCCCGAGCGGTTCTCGTGGGGCTACGTGCACGAGATCACCGGGTTCGTCGACGCGGTGCGCGGCGGCGAGATGAACGGCCCCGACGGGGTGGACGGCAAGCGCGCGGTGGAGATCGTCGTGGCGGCCAACCGCTCGTGGCAGGAGACCCGCCCGGTCGAGCTCGTGGGCGCCGCCGCCTGATGCGTGCGCTCGTCTACGAGGGCGCCGGGCGCCTGGACCTGGAGGACCGCGCGCGGCCCGAGCCCGCGGCGGGCGAGGTCGTCGCGCGCGTGCTGGCCTGCGGGATCTGCGGCACCGACCTGCGGATCGCCAAGGGCGCGCACCGCGCCTACCCCGACGGCACGCGGCGCGTGCCCGGCCACGAGCTGGTCGCCGAGATCAGCGCGCTGGGCGCCGGCGTGAACGGCGTCGCCGAGGGCGACCGCGTCTTCGTCGCGCCCAACCTCGGCTGCGGGCGCTGCCCCGCCTGCCGGGCCGGCCGGCTGAACCTGTGCCGCGAGGCCGAGGCGTTCGGCATCACCTTCGACGGCGGCTTCGCCGAGTACGTCCGCGTGCCGGCGGCCGCGGTGGAGCAGGGCAACCTCCTGCCGGTGCCGGCCGGCGCCGACGCCGCGGCGCTCTCGGTCGTCGAGC
>JAOPZP010000341.1 GCA_025964055.1 Conexibacter sp. | reverse complement strand
CCCGTCGTCTCGGCCAGCAGGCGGATGCCCGCCTTGATCTCGTCGTCGGTGACGCTGTCGATCCCGCCGCGGGTGCGGTTGGCCAGCTCGACGGCGTACGGGCCGTCGGCCGGGTTGCCGATGGCCAGCGACTTGGCGATCGTGTCGGGCTTGACCGGGCGGCAGATGTCGGTGCCCTCCGCGAACGCGGTCGCGACCGGCGAGCAGCCCAGCGCCTGGGCGCCGTTCATCGCGGGCGTGTCGCCCTCGATCAGGCCGAGGTCGCGCCACTCGTCGAAGCCCTTGGCGATCTTGGTGAACAACGACCCCGAGGCGATCGGCGACACGATCCGGTCCGGCGTGCGGAAGCCGAGCTGCTCGGCGATCTCGTAGGCCAGGGTCTTGGAGCCCTCGGCGTAGTAGGGGCGCATGTTGACGTTCACGAACGCCCAGCTCTCCTGCTCGCCGCTGATCTCGGTGCAGAGCCGGTTGACGTCGTCGTAGTTGCCGTTGACCTTCACCAGGTTCGTCCCGTAGACGCCCGTGGCGAGGATCTTCTGCTCCTCGAGGTCGGCCGGGATGAAGACGTAGGAGGGCATCCCCAGCGCGGCGGCCGCGGCGGCGACCGCGTTGGCGAGGTTGCCGGTCGAGGCGCAGGCCAGCGTGTCGAAGCCGAGCTCGCGGGCGCGCGCGGCGGCGACGGAGACGACGCGGTCCTTGAACGAGTGCGTGGGGTTGTGCGCGTCGTTCTTGACCCACACGTCCTTGAGGCCGAGGCGCTCGGCGAGCCGGTCGGCGCGCACGAGCGGCGTGCAGCCGGCCGGCAGGCCGACACGCGACAGGTTGCGCGCGCTCGGGCCGGGCTGGCCGTCGACCAGCGGCAGGAAGTCGACGTAGCGCCAGATGTTCTGCGGGCCCGACTGGATGCGGCGGCGCAGCGAGGCGACGTCGGACTCCAGCGTGGAGTGGTCGTACTTGACCTCGAGCGGCCCGAAGCAGCGGGTGCAGACGTACTGCGCGGTGAGCTCGTACTCCGTTGAGCACTCGCGGCAAGCCAGGTGGGTGACGGCCATTCTCGTGAAACTCCTCGTTCTTCGCCGGGGTACCTCGTGTGACGAAGAAGGGGCTCTCACGCCACACGTCTCCAGGAATTGGCACCTTCCCGCTTGCGCGGGGGTTGCCGGGGTTTCATCGGGCCAGTCCCTCCACCCCTCTGGACGTGTACAGCTATGTGGTCAGAACGATAGCAAGCGGTCTCGACGCTGCAACCCCGCACATCGCGCGGGCCCGTGCCGCCGCGCGGGCAGTAGACTGGAGTGCGTCGTGATCCCGTCCGTCGACGAGCCCTTCAGTCGTGCCGAGGCTGCCCCGCCCGCCTCTGCGTCGCCATGCCCGCTCGCGTCCGGACGGCATCGCACGCGTCGCCGAGCCTGACACCCCGAACGTCGAGGTCGTCGAGGCGGAGGGCCTGCGCTGGATCAACATCGAGCGCCCGCGCTCGATCGATCGCGTGTGGCTGGAGGAGCACTTCGACTTCCACCCGCTGGACTACGAGGACGTCTTCTCGCGCAACCAGCGCCCGAAGGTCGACGAGTACGACGGCTACCTCTTCGTCGTCCTGCACTTCCCGGTCTACGACAAGCGCGTCAACCGGCTCAACGCGGCCGAGGTCGACATCTTCGTCGGCCCCGACTTCGTCATCACGCTGCCCAACGAGAACCTGGCGCCGCTGCAGTACCTCTTCGACCGGGTCCGGTCCAACGAGGACGCGCGCGAGGACCTGTTCAACAAGGGCGCCGGCTACCTGCTCTACAAGATCGTCGACGCCTGCGTCGACGCCTCGTTCCCGATGCTGCGCAAGATGGGCCTCAAGCTCGAGCGCCTCGAGGAGTCGATCTTCGACGAGGAGGCCAACCGGGAGATCGTGCGCGACCTCTCCAACGCCAAGCAGGAGATCATCAACTTCCGCAAGATCGTCCGGCCGCAGCGCACCGCGCTGAAGGACCTCGAGCGCACCAAGCGCTACGTGACCGGCGAGCTGGACATCTACTTCGACGACATCAACGACGCGTCGGAGCGGGTCTGGGACATGCTCGAGAACTTCAAGGAAGTGATCGAGGGCCTGGAGACCACCAACGAGTCGGTGCTGTCGCATCGCCTCAACGACGTGCTGCGCGTGCTCACCGCGTTCAGCGTGATCATGCTCCCGATGACGCTGATCGCGTCGGTCTGGGGCATGAACGTCCACGTGCCGGGCGAGGGCACGGTGCATGCGTTCTGGGCGATCCTCGGGCTCATGCTGGCCGTGCTGGTCAGCATGGTCCTGTGGTTCCGCCGCCGCGGTTGGCTGTGAAAGCCTCGCCCAGGGGGCTCGGACGTCGATGCCGCGCGAGCGAGCCCCTGGGCGAGTTCGCGCCCGGCATCTCGCCCCCTGGGCGAGCATGCCGCACGCGCGCGCCAGCCGCGCTCGCCCGATCCCGAGGGACAGGCGAGCGCGACCGGCCCTAGGGCACGGACTGGTAGCCGATGCCTGCCCCGCCGTGGTGCGGCGCTGTCGTCGGACTGGCGGCGTCGGCGTTCTCTGCGGCCACGAAGATGCAGCCTGCCACGAGGAGGAGGGCGACAAGCTCTCGGTGGGTGTTCCGCAGGGAGGTCACGCCGAGGATTCTGTCCCCCGGCCGGGGGAGATTCGGTGATGGTCGCCGGTCTCTTGAGGTGCGGGTGCCCGAACCGCTCCAGGTGTCACCCGAACCCCGAAGCGGTGTACGCAAGTTCGTGCCCGCCGCCTCTCTTTCGTCGCTGGAAGCTCTCGGCGACCAGTTCGCGCTGAACGCCGCCACCGAGCGCAAGCGCATGCTCGTCATCGTCAACCCCTACGCGACCACGGTCTCCGACCGCCTGCGCAACCTGGTGGTGTACGCGCTGCAGGGCCGCTACGACGTCGACGCGATCGACACCGAGGCACGCGACCACGCCACCGCGCTGACGCGTGAGGCGGCCGGCGAGGGCTACGACGTGGTGGTCGCCTTCGGCGGCGACGGGACGGTCAACGAGGCCGCCAACGGGCTGCGGGGCTCGGCGACGCCGCTGACGTGCCTGCCGGGCGGCTCGACCAACGTCTACGCGCGGATGCTCGGCATCCCCAACGACATCGTCGACGCCACCGAGCACCTGCTGCGCATCGCCGACGACTGGCGCCCGCGCCAGGTCCACATGGCGATGGTGAACGAGCGCAGCTTCCTCTTCTCCGCCGGCCTGGGCCTCGACGCGTCCGTGGTCGCCCAGGTCGAGAGCCACCCCAAGCTGAAGGCGCGCTTCGGGCCCTATTACTTCGCCTACGCCGGCTTCGCCGAGTTCTTCGGCAAGTACGTGACCAACGCCCCGCGGCTGGAGGCGATCGCCGACGGCGGCGCGCCGCTGCCGGGCGCCACCGTGCTCGTGCAGAAGGGCGACCCCTACACGTACTTCCGGCACATCCCCATCCGCGCCGGCGAGGGCGCGCAGCTGACCGACCCGACGTTGGCCGGGATCGTGCTGCGCAACACCCGGGCCACCGTGATGCCCGGCGTCCTGTGGCGCATGTTCTCCGCGCGGGCCCAGCTCACGCGCCATCGCCAGGTCGACGGCTTCACCGGCGTCCGCGAGCTCCTCGTCCGGACCACCGACGGCCGGCCGATCCCGCTCCAGGTCGACGGGGACTTCATCGGCGACGTGACCGAGGCCGCCTTCCGCGTTGACGACGCGCCGCTGCACGTGGTGTCGTAGAAGGCATGGATCCCTTCGCCGGCGCCGTGCAGACCACCGAGCAGCTGGCGGAGCTCTACGAGCCCGCCACCGCGCGGGCGTGGTCCAAGGACGTCGGCACGCTGGACGCCGCTGCCCGCGCGCTGGTCGCCGCCGCGCCGCTGGTGCTCGTCGGCACCCACGACGACGAGGGCCGCTGCGACGTCACGCCGCGCGGCGGGCCGGCCGGGTTCGTCACCGTGCTCGACGACGACCACCTCGCGATCCCCGACGCCACGGGCAACCGGCGCCTGGACACCATCACCAACGTCGTCGCGACCGGGAGGGCCGGCCTGCTCTTCGTCATCCCCGGCCGCGACCAGACGCTCCGGGTCAACGGCCGCGCGTGCGTCACGGCCGCGCCCGAGGTCCTGGACCGCGTCGGGGCCGTGGGCAAGCCGCCGCGCACGGCGATCGTGGTGCGTGCCGACGAGGTCTACGCCCACTGCCCCAAGGCGTTCATCCGCTCGCACCTCTGGGACCCGGCCACCTGGCCCCACGGCGCGGCGGTCCCCTCCCCCGCCGAGGTCATGCTCGCCCACCTGCGCGACCCCCAGCGCACGCTGGCCGAGGAGGAGGAGTACCTCGCCGAGGCGCTGCGGACGCGCCTGGCCTGAGGCCGTGACCCCTCACGGTCAGGGCGTCAAGTCGTACGGGTACTGCGTGAGCACCTCGCACCCGCCTTCGGTGACCAGCAGCAGGTCCTCGTAGCGCACGCCGCCGATCTCGCGGTCCCAGAGGCCGGGCTCGACGGCGATCACGTCGCCGGCGATCAGCGGCGAGCGACCGAGCTGCCCCATGCCGGGGTCCTCGTGCAGGTCGAGGCCGATGCCGTGGCCGAGGGCGAACTGGAACCCTTCGGTGGGGTCGTCGCCCGGGCCGGTGCGCTGCGTGCGATGGCCGGCGGCCTCGAAGACGTCGGACGCCATCGCGTGCAGCTCGCGGCCGGTGATGCCGGGCCGCACGGCCTCGCGGACGGTCGCGAAGGCTTCGGCGACGAGCGCCTCCTGGGCGCGCACCGCGTCGCTGACGTCGCCGACGACGAACGTGCGGGTCATGTCGGCCCAGCAGCCGGAGGCCTCGTGGCGCGGCCAGAGGTCGATCTGGATCGGCAGGTGCGCGGGCAGCGGCCCGCTGCCCGGCTCGTGGCCGAAGCCCTGCAGGACGGAGGCGACGATGACGTCGGCCGGCGCCGGCGCCCCGGCGGCGGCGCAGGCTGCCCGCAGCGCGTCGCGCACGTCCTCGGCGGTCAGGGGCGCGCCGTCGCGCACGA
>JAOPZP010000320.1 GCA_025964055.1 Conexibacter sp. | reverse complement strand
TGGCCGATCCCGCTCTTCAGGCCGCCGCGCGTCAGCGTCGACGGCAGGATGCCGCGCGACAGGTCGCGCAGCGAGACGGTCGTCTGCTCGGCGTGCTCCAGCGCCTCGCCCAGCAGCCGCGCCGCCGTCGCGACGTGGTCGTGCTCGAGCTCGCGCCGGGCCAGCTTGAGCGTGATGACGGTGTGGACGAGCCGCTGCTGCGCGCCGTCGTGCAGGTCGCGTACCACCCGGCGCCGCTCCTCGAACACGGCGCTAAGGACGCGGGCGCCGGAGTCGCGCACCTGCTCCAGCCGCAGGCGCTCGGTCTCGGCGTGGCGCAGCGGCGCCACCAGCGCCAGGCGCTGGCGGGCGTCCTCGGTGCGCCGCCGCGCGCGGTCGGCGATCACGCTGGCGACCACGCACGTCAGCAGCAGGACCCCGATGGCGGCGACGTCGGAGCCCTGGATCCGGAAGCTGCCCCCGGGCGTCGCGTGGAAGTAGGCGAGGGCCAGCGCGCTGCCGACCGCGGTGGGCAGGCCGAGCCACAGGCCCCAGGAGATGGAGACCAGCAGGGCGCCCAGCACGTACAGCGACCCGCTCGAGACGCCGGGATCGACCCCCGACAAGGGGTAGAGCACCAACGTGATCGCGGTGACGACGGCGGCCGCGACCAGGACCCCGACGAGCCGCGACCGGGGTCGCTCGATGCGATCCGTGGCGGCGGCGGGGAACACGCTCTGAGTCTGGACCGCCGCCCGCGGCGCTCGATCGGACTTGCCGATCGAGCGGTTGGGCCTGCCGGCCCCCGTGGCCGTGGGTCAGGCGGCCACGGAGACCAGGCGGGCTGGGTCGGGCACGGCGTTCAGCCGGCCGGCTCGGGTGAGCGCGTGGAGGAACGTGTCGGTCGGGCCGTGGCCGGCGTTCGGCCGGGTCACGACGGCGGTCTCGCAGCGCAGCTGCGGAGCCGCGAGCGGCAGGAAGCGGATGCCCGGGGGCGTGTAGCGCTCGGCGACGGACTCGGGCAGCAGCGCCATGCCCGCGCCCGACGACACGGCGAGCAGCGCCTGGTCGACGTGGGGCTCGGCCAGCTCGACCAGCGTGGGGCTGATCCCGGCCGCGCGGCAGGTGGCGACGACGGCGTCGTAGAACGCGGGGTTGGCCGGGCGGGGCAGGACGACGAGGTGCTCGGGCGCCATCTGCTCGAGGTCGATCTCCGCACGCACCGCGCGGGCGTCGCCGGCGGGCAGCGCCGCCACGGCGTGCTGCACGCCGAGCGGGAGGACGTGGAGCCCCGCGATGGGCGCCGGCAGGCAGACGACCGCGGCGTCCAGGCGGCCGTCGCGGACCGCCTCGATCAGGCTCACGGCCGGTCCGGTCTCCAGGCTGGCCTGCACCCGCGGCGTCGCGGTGGCCAGGCTGCGCAGCGCGCGCGGCACGGCGTTGGGCAGCGCATCGCCGAGGTAGCCGATGCGCAGGCGCTGCGTCGTGCGGTCGCTCGCGCTGCGGGCGGCCTGCTGGGCCACCTGGGCCTGGCGCAGGACGTGCCGCGCCTCGGTCAGCATCGCCGAGCCGGCGTCGGTCAGCTCGACGCGGCGCTGGTTGCGGTCGAAGAGCCGCACGCCGAGCTCCTGCTCGAGCTTGCGCACCTGCTCGCTGACCGCCGGCTGGGCGACGTGCAGCCGCTCGGCCGCGCGCCGGAAGTGCAGCTCCTCGGCGACGGCGACGAAGTACCTCAGATGGCGGAGTTCCATCACCTTGCTCCTTGGTTGCTGTGGAGGTGGAGAACGCGCTGCTGCTCGCGGCTCGCGCGGATGCTTGGCCGATGGGCCAGCGCGCGCACGGCGGCTACGAGATCGGTCGGGGCGCTGTCCTTGACCAGGAACCGGCACGCGCCGCCCCGCCGGCCCGCCGGTCCGCCGCCGTCGGGGTCGGGAGGCGTCAGGATCAGCACGCCGACATCGGTCAGCTCCGGGTCGGTGACGATCTCCCAGGCGGCCTCGAGGACCGGAAGCGGGGTGCAACCGAGGTCGAGCACCACGACGTCGGGGCGCAGGTCGCGCGACAGCGCCGACGGGCAGTCCCCGGACCGGGCCTCTCCGACGACCGCGATGTCCTCCTCGCCCTCGAGCAGCGCGCGGAGGCCGGCTCGGTGCAGGCCGACGTCGTCGGCGATGACGACGCGCAGCGTGCGCGGCACGACGAGCCGCAGATGCCGGCCGGTCGCGACTCTGTCGCAGCGGGGACGGTCGGCGATCGTCGCGAGGTGGGGTGCGGGAGGCATGGGCAGGAATGTCCTCGTCCGAGCGCTCGTGCGCCAGCCCCCTCAGCCCGATCTCTGCGTCCGACTGCCCTGACGGGCAGGTAGGGCTACCTGGAGTCCGGGGTACAAATCGGGTTGTCCCTACCACGACTCCTGCGGAGGGGTGCGAAGATCGGCTTGGTGGACACATCTGTACTCGTCGTCGATGATGATTCGGCCTTCCGTGGCCTCGCGCTGCGCATCCTCAGGTCGTGTGGATTCGAGATCGTCGGCGAGGCCGCCACGGTCGCGGCGGGCATGACCGCCGCGCTGTCGCTGCGGCCCGACGCGATCCTCGTCGACGTCCGGCTCCCGGACGGCAGCGGCATCGTCCTGGCGCGCGCGCTCGCCGCGCTGCCGTGGATGCCCCGCGTCCTGCTCACGTCCAGCGACGACGACGCGGCCGGCGAGATCGCGGCCGACGGCCACGGCCCGCCGCTGACGTTCGTCCCGAAGGACGAGCTGCCCAACGCGCCGCTGGCGCTCCTGCTGGCGGCACCCTAGCGGCCGTGCGGGGAGGCGGAGTACCGTGGCAGATGTGTCCGAAGGCGTTCGAGTGGTGATCGGTGAGGACGACGTGCTGCTCCGGACGGGGGTCGTGCGCGTGCTCACCGATGCCGGCTTCGAGGTCGTGGCGCAGGCCGGCGACGCCGACGACTTCCTGCGCAAGGCGCTCGCCCACCGCCCCGACGTCGCGGTGGTCGACGTGCGGATGCCGCCGGGCCTCGACGACGACGGGCTGCGCGCGGCGCTGGAGCTGCGGCGCCAGCGGCCCGAGACCGGGATCCTCGTCCTCTCGCAGTACTACGAGGAGGATTACGC
>JAOPZP010000176.1 GCA_025964055.1 Conexibacter sp. | reverse complement strand
GACCTCGCGCGCCGCGCGACCGACCAGGCGCGCCGCCTCGGCGCCGAGCTGCTGACCGTCAGCGACGCGACCGCGCTGCGCGTCGAGGGCGCCGGTCGCCTCGTGACGCTCAGCGGCGGCGGCGCGCTCAGCGCCAACTGCGTGCTCGTCGCCTCCGGCGTCTCCTATCGCCAGATGGACGCCCCGGGGTTCTCGGCGTTCACCGGCGCGGGCATCTACTACGGCGCGGCGATGACCGAGGCGCGCGCCTGCGCAGACCAGCACGTGGTGGTCATCGGCGGCGCGAACTCCGCCGGCCAGGCCGCGGTGTACTTCAGCGGCTATGCGCGCAAGGTCACCATGGTGGTCCGCGCCGCCGACCTCGCGAAGGGCATGTCGCACTACCTCATCGAGCAGATCGCGGCGCTCGACAACGTCGACGTGCGCACCGGCGCAACCGCGCTGGGCGCCGAGGGCGACGGCGGCGACGAGCGGCTCAAGCGCCTGCTGATCCGCAACGCCGACGGCTCCGAGACCCTCGAGGAGGTCGATGCCTGCTTCGTGTTCATCGGCGCGGTGCCGCGCACCGACTGGCTGGACGGCGTCGTCGCCCGCGACGACCGCGGCTTCATCCTGGCGGGGCCCGACGTGCGCGACGCGGGCTGGCCGCTGGACCGCGAGCCGCTGGCGCTCGAGTCCAGCGTGCCGGGCGTCTTCGTCGCCGGCGACGTCCGGGCGCGCTCGATCAAGCGCGTCGCCAGCGCGGTCGGCGAGGGCTCCATGTCGGTCTCGCTCATCCACGAGTACCTGGCGGGCGCCTAGTGGCCGCGGGCGTGCTCACCGTCGCGGACCTGCGGTCGATCGACCTCTTCGACGAGCTCGACGACGAGCAGCTCGCGCGCTGGGTCGCGGCCGGCGAGGAGCGGCACCTGGCCTCCGGCGAGACGCTCGAGCGCGCGGGCCAGGGATCCGCGGGGCTGCACCTCATCCTCGAGGGCACGATCCAGATGATGTCGGTCGAGGACGGGCGGCTCGAGCCGCTCGCGCGCCACGTCGCGCCGACCTGGATGGGAGCGATCCCGGTCCTCACCGAGATGCCGGTGCCGGGCCTGATGCGGGCCGACGGCGACGTGCGCCTGGTGACGATCGACGTCGACGACGCCTACGAGCTGATCGTCGGCCACCGCCCGGTGTTCCGCCGGGTGATGGCGCAGATCCGCCCGGTCATGTCGCGCATCACCCAGCGCGAGCAGAACCGCGAGCGGCTCGCGTCGCTGGGCACGATGGCCGCGGGCCTGGCGCACGAGCTCAACAACCCGGCGGCGGCGGCGCGGCGCTCGGCGTCGGCGATGTGCGAGGAGCTGGCGATCCTCAGCTCGACGATCGGGCACTTCGTCGCGGCCGGCGTGTCGCGTGACGACGCGGAGCAGCTCGTCGCGCTGCAGCGCGAGGCGCTCGACGCCGCGGCCGACCGCACGGCGCTGTCGGCCCTCGACGCCGCCGACGCCGAGGACGAGCTGCGCGACGCGCTCGAGGATGCCGGCCTGGCCGACGGCTGGAAGTACGCCGAGGCGCTCGCCGGCGCCGGCCTCGACGCGGCGTGGCTGGCGCGCGTGCAGGCCGCGGCCGACGGCGCGACCGAAGCGGCGGTCGCCTGGGTCGCGGCGTCGCTGACCGCATCGGGCCTCGCCGCGCAGATCGTCGACTCGACCGAGCGGATGAGCCAGCTGGTCGGCGCCGTCAAGTCCTACGCCTACATGGATCAGGGCGACGTCGTCGAGGTCGACGTGCACGAGGGGCTGGAGACGACGCTCGTCGTGCTCGGCCACAAGCTCAAGCACACCCGGATCGAGGTGGTCCGCGAGTACGACCGGGACCTCCCGCACCTCATCGCCCGCGGCGGCGAGCTCAACCAGGTCTGGACCAACCTGTTGGACAACGCGATCGGCGCGCTGGGCGAGACCGGCACGATCACGATCAGCACCCGCCAGGAGGGCGACTGCGCCGTCGTCGACGTCGCCGACGACGGCCCCGGCATCCCACCCGAGGTCCTCGATCGCGTCTTCGACCCGTTCTTCACCACCAAGGGCGTCGGCGAAGGCACCGGCCTCGGCCTCGACACGGCCCGCCGCATCGTCCAGGAACGCCACCGCGGGTCGCTGTCGGTCGCCTCCGAGCCGGGCCGGACGGTGTTCTCGGTGTGGCTGCCGCTGGCGGATACGACGCGGTAGGGGCGGGGCGGGGGGCGCTCCGCTGGCGGCGCCGGTCGTGCCGCGCGGCGCTCCGCTCGGGGCGCCGGTCGTGCTGCGCGGCGTGGTCCGGGGCGATGACGACGGGGCGCTCGTGTGGGCTCGGGCGCTTCCGGTCTCCGCCACCGCCCCGGGCCGTCGAGGGACGAATGAATCCGGTATAGCGGGATTCATTCGTCCCTCGACGCGCCCGGCGGGCGGGTGGGCCTGTTGGACGCGGTGGGACCGCGGTGGACGGGCCCACCCCGGGGCGTTGGGGTTCCCGCCGACGCCCGCGGGGCGGGTGGGCCTGTTGGCCGCGGCAGGATCGCGGTGGACGGGCCCACCCTCGGCGTTGGGGGTGCCGGCCGACGCCGCGGGGAGGGTGGGCCTGTTGGCGGACGTCTCACGTCCGCAGACGGGCCCACCCGGACTCGACCGCGGCGGAAGGCGCGACGTGGGCCTGTTGACGGACGTCCTGCGTCCGCCAACAGGCCCACCCCCACTCGAGCCGGCCGGCGGAGACAGAAGGCGCCGGTGCCCAAGGCCAACGCCTCGTCGTCATCGCCCCCGACCACGCACCGCAGCACGACCGACGCCGGAGCCGAGCGCCCACGACCCCGAGCGCCCCCGGGCCTCAAACGATGAAGGCCCCGGCAACGCCGGGGCCCTCGGCCGTTCAGTGGTGCGAACGCTCGCCTACGACGCCCCCACCAGATCCTCGTCGTCGGCCAGCGCGATCCGCTCGTTCGGCACGCAGTGCGTCATGACGAGGCCGCCGGTGTCGCGCGGGCCGTTGTTGCCGAGGTTGGCGGCGCGGGCCAGCTCGTCCTCGCTCAGCGCCTGGGTCGCCAGCGGCTCCAGGCCGCGGACGTCGTCGGCGGTGATGCCGAGGCCGGCGCCGACGCGGGCGCCGAGCTCGTCCTCGGCCATGAACAGGTGCCAGAGCATGCGCTCCTGGATCGGCCGGTCGCACTGCGACAGGTTGCCGATCCAGTTGGACACCAACTCGTCCTTCTCCCACTGCTCGGACAGCAGGTAGCGCTGGCCGGCCTGCGTGTAGTCGTCGGTGCGGGCGATCTTCGCGCGCGTCAGGCGACCCTCGACGACCGGGCCCTGCTCGGTGTGCGCGGGCTTCGGCGCCTCCTGCGGGCCCCCGGTGATCGACGGCTCGTAGTTGACGGAGGGGTTGCCGGCGCCCCCGTCGATCGCGTAGGTCATCGCGCCGTCGCGCTGGTTGGTGGTGACCTTGGCGTTCTTGGGGCCGTTGACGGGCAGCTGGAGGTAGTTCGGGCCGACGCGGTGGCGCTGGGTGTCGGAGTAGCTGAACGTGCGCCCGACGAGCATCTTGTCGTCGGAGAAGTCCAGGCCGTCGACCAGGACGCCGGTGCCGAAGGCGATCTGCTCGCTCTCGGCGAAGAAGTTCTCCGGCGCGCGGTTGAGCACCATCTTGCCGATCTTGCGGACCGGGAAGTCGTTCTCGGGCCAGACCTTGGTGTCGTCGAGCGGATCGAAGTCGAGCTCGGGATGGTCGTGGTCGTCGATGATCTGGACGGCCAGCTCCCACTCGGGGAAGTCGCCGGCGGCGATCGCGCCGTAGAGGTCCTTGGTGTGGACGCCCAGCTCGCGGCCCTGCTGCACGGCGGCGTCGTCCTCGGTCCAGGACTGCACCGGCTGCACCGGCAGCCAGTGGTACTTGATGAGCTTGGTCTCGCCGGCGGCGTTGACCCACTTGTAGGTGTTGACGCCGAAGCCCTGCATGTGGCGGTAGCTGGCCGGCACGCCGCGCGGGCTCAGCACCAGGTTGAACATGTGCAGCGACTCGGGCGTCTGGGATGCGAAGTCGAACACGCGGTTGGCGACCTGGCGCTCGAAGGTGACCGGATCGGGCTTCTGGGAGTGGATGAAGTCGGGGAACTTGATCGCGTCGCGGATGAAGAAGACGCCCAGGTTGTTGCCGACCAGATCCCAGTTGCCGTCCTCGGTGTAGAACTTCACCGCGAAGCCGCGCGGGTCGCGCACGGCCTCGGAGGAGTCGCGGCCGCCGGCCACGGTCGAGAAGCGCACCGCGACCTCGGTCTGCTTGCCGGCCGGCTCGAACAGCTTGGCGCGGGTGTAGGTGGAGATCGGCTCCTCGCCGCCGACCGTGCCGTAGGTCTCGAAGAAGCCGAACGCCGTGGCGCCGCGGGCGTGGACGACGCGCTCGGGGACGCGCTCGCGGTCGAAGTGCGCCAGCTTCTCGATGAACTGATAGTTCTCGAGCGTCGCCGGACCACGGTCGCCGATGGTGCGCGTGTTCTGGTTGTCGCCGATCGGATGGCCCTGGCGGGTGGTCAGCGTGTTGTCGTTGTCGCGCTCGTCGGTCATGCAGTCGCCTCTCGTGGTTCGGGTTGGCAGGCGGGGCACAGGCCCCAGTGGGTCACCTCGGACTCGTCGATCGCGAAGCCCTGCAGGTCGCTCGGCGTCAGGCACGGAGCCGCGCCGGTCGCGCAGTCGACATCGACGACGGTGCCGCACCCGCGGCACACGAGGTGATGGTGGTTGTCGCCCACGCGCGCCTCATAGCGCGCGGGACCGCCGGCGATCTCGATCCGCTGCGCGAGCGCCGCACGGCGCAGCGCCTCGCAGACGTCGTAGGCCGCCTGCGTCGAGATCGCGACGCCGGCGCCGCGGACGCGGTCGATCACCTGATCGACGCGGGGGTGATCGCGGGCCTCGGTGAGGACCTGGAGCACGGCCAGCCGCGAGGCGGTGACGCGCAGTCCGGCAGCCCGAAGGCGGTCCGGATAGGTCTCGACTCCCACGCTCGGCAACGTATCAAGATCCGGCGTCAGTTTGGAACGATTCCAGAAACGCCGGGAGAACCTGTGGCGACTTGGCGCGCGGACGCCGACCGACCCGGTAGAGATTGGGAGGTGCTCGGACTGCCGAAGGGAACCCAGGCCGCCCTCTTCGACCTCGACGGGGTGCTGACCCAGACCGCCAAGGTCCACGCCAAGGCCTGGAAGGAGATGTTCGACGACTTCCTGCGGGCGCGCGCGCAGGAGACGGGCGAGCCGTTCGTCCCGTTCGACGCCCACGCCGACTACGACGAGCACGTCGACGGCCTCCCGCGCGCCGACGGCGTGCGCGGCTTCCTGGCCTCCCGCCACATCGAGCTGCCCGAGGGCGACGACGACGACCCGCCCGCCGCCCAGACCGTCCACGGCCTCGGCAACCGCAAGAACGAGCTCGTCCTCGGGATCATGGCCCGCGACGGGGTCCAGCCCTACGCGGGCTCGGTCAAGTACGTCGACGCGGCCAAGGACGCGGGCCTGAAGGTGGCGGTCGTCTCCTCCAGCGCCAACGCCCGCGACGCGCTGCGCGCCGCCGGCATCCTCGATCGCTTCGAGCACGTCGTCGACGGCCACACCGCTCAGGAGCAGCACCTCAAGGGCAAGCCCGCGCCCGATATGTTCCTCGCGGGCGCCCGCGCGGTCGGCGTCGACCCGGCCCACGCGGCCGTCTTCGAGGACGCGCTGGCGGGCGTGCAGGCCGGCCACGCCGGGCACTTCGGCCGGGTGGTCGGCGTCGACCGCGTCGGCCAGGCCGACGCGCTGCGCGAGCACGGCGCCGACGTCGTGGTCAAGGACCTCTCCGAGCTGCTGGACGACCACGATCGCACCGCCGCATGATCGACCACCCCAACTACGTCATCGACCCGTGGGCGATCCGCGAGACCGGCCTGCACCTCGACACGCTCGCGCAGTCCGAGTCGGTCTTCGCGCTCAGCAACGGCCACATCGGCATGCGCGGCAACCTCGACGAGGGCGATCCCAACGGCCTGGCCGGCACCTACCTCAACGGCGTCCACGAGAGCCGCCCGCTGCCCTACGCCGAGAGCGCCTACGGCAACCCCGAGGCGGGGGAGACCGTCCTCAACGTCACCGACGGCAAGCTCATCCGCCTGCTCGTCGACGACGAGCTCTTCGACGTCCGCTACGGCGAGCTGATCGAGCACGAGCGGGTCCTGGACTTCCGCGCCGGCCTCCTGCACCGCGACGTCCACTGGCGCTCGCCCTCCGGCCGCGAGGTGCGCATCAGCTCCACGCGCATGGTGTCGCTGACCCAGCGCGGCGTCGCCGCGATCCTCTACGAGGTGCAGCCCCTGGGCGAGGACGCGCGCCTGGTCCTCCAGTCCGAGCTCGTGGCCAACGACGACGGCCAGCCCCAGCCGGCGGGCCTGGATCCGCGCGCCGCTGCGGCACTGCGGGCGCCGCTGCACGCCGAGGAGGCCTACGAGGACGACCTGCGCGTCTCGCTCATCCACTCCACCGCCCGCAGCAACATCCGGCTGTGCGCGACGATGGACCACGAGATCAGCTGCCCCGGAGAGCCGCCGCAGACGGTCACCGAGGCGGCCAAGGACGTCGGGCGCGTGACGATCGCCGCCGACGTGGCGGCCGGCGACACGCTGCGCCTGCTCAAGTACGTGGCCTACGGCTGGTCGAGCCACCGGTCGCTGCCGTCGGTGCGCGCGCAGGCGCGCGGCTCGCTGGCCGAGGCGCGCCACACCGGCTGGGACGGGCTGGTCGCCGAGCAGCGCGCGTACCTCGACGACTTCTGGCAGCGCTCGGACGTCGAGCTGGAGGGCGACGACGAGCTGCAGCAGGCCGTGCGCTTCAGCATGTTCCACGTCCTGCAGGCCGGGGCCCGCGCCGAGCGCCGCGCGATCCCGGCCAAGGGATTGACCGGGCCGGGCTACGACGGTCACGCCTTCTGGGACACGGAGTCGTACGTGCTCCCGCTGCTGACCTACACCGCGCCGGTCGCCGCGGCCGACGCGCTGCGCTGGCGGCTGGCGACGCTCGGCCTCGCCCGCGAGCGCGCGCACCAGCTGGGCCTGGCCGGCGCCGCCTTCCCGTGGCGGACGATCGCCGGGCGCGAGTGCTCGGGCTACTGGCCCGCGGGCACCGCGGCGTTCCACATCAACGCCGACATCGCGGTCGCGGTCCTGCGCTACCAGGCGGCCGTCGAGGACCTGCCCTTCGAGCGCGACGTCGGCCTCCCGCTGCTGGTCGAGACCGCCCGGCTCTGGCACTCGCTCGGCCACCACGACCTGCGCGGCGACTTCCGCATCCCCGGCGTCACCGGCCCCGACGAGTACAGCGCGCTCGCGGACGACAACGTCTACACCAACCTGATGGCGCGCCAGAACCTGCTCGGCGCCGCCGACGCGGCGGAGCGCTGGGCCGCGGAGGCCGCAGTCCTCGACGTGTCGCCCGACGAGGTCGAGGCGTGGCGCCGGGCCGCCCGCGCGGTGTTCGTGTCCTACGACTCGCGCCTCGAGGTCCACCAGCAGGCGCGGCTCTTCACCGAGCACGCGCTCTGGGACTTCGAGAACACCGCCCCGGAGCAGTACCCGCTGCTGCTGCACTTCCCCTACGTCGACCTGTACCGCAAGCAGGTGGTCAAGCAGGCCGACCTCGTGCTCGCCCTGTTCACCTGCAGCGATCGGTTCACCGAGGGCCAGAAGGAGCGCGACTTCGCCTACTACGAGGCGATCACCGTCCGGGACTCGTCGCTGTCGGCCTGCGTGCAGGCGATCATCGCCGCCGAGACCGGCCACCTCGACTTGGCCTATGACTACTTGGGCGAGGCCGCGCTCATGGATCTCAACGACCTCGAGCACAACACGCGCGACGGGCTGCACATCGCCTCGCTGGCCGGCAGCTGGCTGGCGCTGGTCGGCGGCTTCGGGGGCTTCCGCGACGTCGGCGGCAAGCTGACCTTCGCCCCGCGGCTGCCGCAGCAGCTGCGGCGCCTGCGGTTCCGCCTGAGCGTGCGCGGCCGCTGCCTGCACGTCGCGGTCGACGGCGACGAGGCCACCTACGAGCTGGCCTCCGGCGAGGAGCCGCTGGAGCTGACCCATCACGGCGAGCCGCTGACCGTCGCCGTCGGCGCGCCGCAGACGCGCCCGATCCCGGCGGCGCCCGAGCGCGAGCGCCCGCGCCAGCCGCCGGGC
>JAOPZP010000315.1 GCA_025964055.1 Conexibacter sp. | reverse complement strand
CGATCACGATGGGCTGGGAGCGCTGGGTCGACCGCGCGGTCGGCATCGACCGCTTCGGTGCGAGCGCGCCGGGCCCCGAAGTGCTCGAGAAGCTCGGCATCACCGGCAGCCACGTGGCGCAGGTGGCCAAGGACCTGCTGGGGGCGATCGGCTCGTAGGGCGGGCGTGGCGTTCGGCGTTCCGCTCGGGCGCGGCGGGCGTGGCTCGGCGTCGAGCGGTAGGGCGAGGGTCGGAGGCGTTCCGCTCGGGCGTGGCGGGGTGAACCGGCGTGGTCCGGCGGCGATGACGAAAGAGCGGGCGGGGCGCCCGGTGCCCCCGGTCTGCCGCGGGCGTAGCGTGGTGGGGGTGGGCCTGTTGGCGGACGGTGGACGTCCGCGGTCGGGCCCACCGGGTGCGGTGGGCGTCGTGGGGTGGGGGTGGGCCTGTTGGCGGACGCTGGACGTCCGCGGTCGGGCCCACCGACCCGGTGGGCGCGTCGCCTTGCCGGACGGGGTGGGCCTGTTGACGGCGGCGTGGCCGCGCTGAACAGGCCCACCGGCGTAGCCGAGAGGCTCGGCGGCGGCCTGGGCCTCTTGGCCGCGGTGTCGGCGCGCTGAACAGGCCCACCCCCCACCCGAGGCGCCGGCGGCAGACCGAATGCGCCTGCGCCCCCTCGCACCTCCGTCGTCACTGCCCTCTCCCGCGTTCGCCGCTTCGGAAACGCCGGCACCGGGCGCCGCCACGCCGGCACCACGCGCCGCCCGCGCGCGCACCGCGCACGCGCCCTCCAGATCCCTACGGCAACTCCGTCGCGCGCGGGCCGGCCGTCACGTGGATCGTGGCCGGCTCGCGGGCCCAGGCGATGAGGTCGAGTGCCGTGAGGCGATCCAGCCAGAACTGCAGCGCCTGGGCCTGCGCGGGCGTCCGGTAGCGGCGGCTGAGGTCGAAGGCGAAGCCGGTCGTGTGCATCGACGGCGCGGCCTCGGCCCCGAAGACGCCCCGGGTGCTGCGCTCCTCGGCCGAGACGCTGCGCGACGCCGCCGTGACGACCACCGGGGCCGTCCCGCTCACCTCGCGCACCCCCAGCGCGAGGTAGCGGAGCACCTTCAGCCCGTCCTCGCGCAGCGCGCGTCGCGGGGCCGGCGCCGCGGCCAGCGCGCGCGAGAGCCGCAGGGCCGGCCCTTCGACGACGACGAGCTGGGAGGTCGCCAGCGCCGCGTCGTCGGCGAAGCGCGCCGTCGTGCTCGGCGGCCGCAGCGCGGCCTCCCCGCTCGGGCTCGCCTGCAGCGCCGCCCGGGCGACGACCTTCGCCGGGTCGTCACGGTAGAGCGACATGATGGCCTTGGCGGCGCCGATCCGCCACAGATACGTCGAGGAGTCGTCGCCGAGCGTCGCGAGCACCTTCCAGGCGGCGGCGTGGCGCAGGGGCGTCGAGTCGTAGAAGAGCTGGGCGTAGGGGATGCCCGACTTCCCATAGGCCTTGAGCGCGTTCTGCACGTTGCCGACGCCCATGTGGTAGCTCTCGACGGCGAGGTCGGGGCGGCCGAGCTGGCCCTGGGCGAACTCGAGGTAGCGGGTCGTTCCCTCGAGCGCCTTGCGGGCGTCGAAGCGCTCGTCGACCTTGCGCCGCCGCGCCTCCAGCGTCCGGATGCGGCCGGCCGGGCCGCCGCGCAGGATGCGCGCGGTCAGCTTGGTCGAGGCCGCGACGTCGACCTTGAGGCCGAGCAGCCCGGTCGCGGTCTGGGCGAGGATCTGGGTCAGGCCGACCGCGGAGGAGAGGTCGTTGGAGGCGCGGGCGTCCGGGCGCCCGGCGCTCTCCAGGAAGACGATGGCCTCCAGCGTGTCGGGGTCCTGATGGGCGCGGCGTGCGACGTCCTCGATCAGCGGCCGGTAGCGCGCGACGCGGGCGGCGGTCGCCGGCGCCCCGCCCGGGCTCTTGGCGTAGAGGACGTGCGCGAGCCCGGCCGCGCCACGCGCCTCGAAGTCGGCCTGGCGGCTCGCGTCGTAGGCGAGCGGGTCCCGGGTCGCGTCGGTCGCGCCCCGCCCGGGCGCCAGGCGCCGCGGCCCCGAAGGGTTGTCGCTGCGGCCGAGCAGCACCACGACGGCGGCAGCCACCAGCACGACGACCACGAGCACGGCCAGCCGAGCGGTCGGCGTCCGGTTCGCCCTCAAGATCCCTGGCGCACGGCTGGCGGCGCGAGTGGCCTGCTTCGCATCGTCCGGGCACCGTGGCAGATTCGCGCCCCGTGCGCGTCGTGCGAGATCACACGATCCCCCTGCTGCTGGACGACGACCTGCTGGTGCAGGGCGAGAACCTGGCGGTCCTCCCGCGGCTGCCCGCCGGGGCGTTCGACATGGTGTACATCGACCCGCCGTTCAACACGGGTCGCGAGCAGTCGCACGCCCGGCTGCGGGCCGTCGCCGACCCCGACGGCAACGTCACGGGCTTCGGCGGCCGGCGCTATCGCACCGAGGAGGTCGGGCGCATGGCGTTCGCCGATCGCTTCGACGACCTCCCGGCCTACCTGGCCCCGCGCCTGGTGGAGGCGCGCCGCCTGCTGGCCGAGCACGGCACGCTCTACGTGCACCTCGACCCGCGCGAGAGCCACTACGTCAAGGTGCTGCTCGACGAGCTCTTCGGCCGCCGCTGCTTCCTCAACGAGCTGGTCTGGGCCTACGACTACGGCGCCAAGGCGCGGCGGCGCTGGCCGACCAAGCACGACGTGATCCTCGTCTACGTCAAGGACCCCGACGCGTACTGGTTCGACAGCGAGGAGGTCGACCGCGAGCCGTACATGGCGCCCGGGCTGGTGACCGCCGAGCAGCGGGCGCGCGGCAAGCGGCCGACCGACGTGTGGTGGCACACGATCGTCCCGACCAACGGCAGCGAGCGCACGGGCTACCCGACGCAGAAGCCGGCGGGCATCGTGCGCCGGATGGTCACGGCGTCCTCGCGCCCGGGCGGCTGGTGCCTGGACTTCTTCGCGGGGTCGGGCACCCTCGGCGCGGTCGCGCGCGAGCTGGACCGCCGGTTCGTGCTCGTCGACGCGTCGCCGGCGGCGATCGAGGTCTGCGAGCAGCGCCTCGGCGGCGAGGCTACGCCGGGGTCTCGGACACCAGCCGCGCGCTGATGACGATGCGCTGCGCGGCGCTGTAGAGCGGGTGGCAGGCGGTGAGCACGAGCCGCCGCACGCCGGCGTCGGCCCGCAGCGCCGAGGCGTCGGCCGGCGAGGTGATGCGCTTGCTGAACACCTTGTAGGTGAACTGCCCATAGGGCATGTTCATGACGATGCTCGACCCGGTGCGCAGCTGGTCGACGTGGCGGAACGGCGCGCCGTAGGTCGTGCGGTGCCCGGCGAGGCCGACGGTCCCGTCCATGCCCGGCAGCACGGTGCCCTTGTAGTGGCCCGGCCCCTTGGTCAGCGCGTCGTGGTCGGTGGACTCGACAACGACGGTCTTCAGCCCGATGCGGGGGATGTCGAGCGTTCCGAGCGCCGAGCCCGGCGCGCGGGAGTGCAGGAGCGCCAGCGCCTGGCGGTACATGCGGGTGGTCTTCGACAGCCGGGTCGTCTCCGGGACCTCCGCGGCGAGCGTCCGGCGCAGGCGCGGCAGGTCGCTGCGCAGCACCGACTGGCTGTGGGACTGCTGGACCGCCGTCAGCGGCTCCTGCCAGAAGATCGTCAGCAGGCCGTCGGAGATCAGGGCCACGCCGGCCAGCAGGCCGGCGAGCAGGAGCGCGCGCCGCAGCGGGCGGCGGCGGCGCGGTGGCC
>JAOPZP010000310.1 GCA_025964055.1 Conexibacter sp. | reverse complement strand
CCTCGTAGCTGCCCGACTGGCCGCCCTTCTTGGAGACGTCCGTGCCGCCCGCCTTCGCGTTGGCGATGCGGGCCGCCTTCTCCTTGCTGGCACCCTCGTCGCGGAGGGCCTCGTAGGTCTTGTCGTCCTTGACGCTCGGTCCGGGGCTCTTCGATCCAGGCATGGCCAAGGGCTACCCCGAGGCCGCGGACGGAATTCAGGCTTGGCCGGCGGCCACCTTCGCGGCGGCGACCGCGAGGCGGTCGGCGCGGTCGTTGAGCGCCTTGTGGGCGTGCTCGGCGCCGGTCTCGTGCCCCTTCACCCAGTGCCAGCGCACGTCCGCGTGGCGACCGATCTCGGCCTCCAGCGCGGTCACGAGGTCCTGGTTCTTGACCGGGTCGCCGGAGGCGGTCTTCCAGCCCTTCTTCTTCCAGCCGTGGATCCACTTCGTCATCGAGTCGAGCATCAGCCGCGAGTCCGTGACGATGCAGGCGACGCTGGCGGCCGGCAGCGAGCGCAGGCCCTCCAGCGCCGCCATGTACTCCATGCGGTTGTTGGTGGTGTGGGGCTCGCCGCCGGAGAGCTCGACGTGGTCGGCGCCCTCCACCACGACGATCGCCGCCCAGCCGCCGGGGCCGGGGTTGCCCTGGCACGCGCCGTCGGTCCAGACCAGCGCTTCGCCCGGCCGCGCGACGATCGGGATCTCGGGGATGGGCGCGGAGCGACGGCGGCGAAAAGTGCTGGCGGGGGGCGACATGGACCGGGCATGGTAGGTGCCGGGCAGGACGGCTGAGGCGCCGCCTAGGCTTCCCCGCATGACCGACGATCCGAGGTGGTTCATCGCCAACGCGACCGAGGCGACCTGGCGCGCCGCGCCCGGCTGGGGCCGGTCGGTGAGCTTCGAGCCCGAGGGCACGCGCTTCCAGGACTACGGCCTCAACCTGCACACGATCGAGCCGGGCGAGCGCAGCACGATGTACCACGGCGAGGACGGCCAGGAGGACTTCCTGGTGGTGTCGGGCACATGCCTGGCGATCGTCGAGGGCGAGGAGCGGACCCTGCGCGCCTGGGACCTCCTGCACTGCCCGGCATGGACCAAGCACACGTTCTTCAACGACGGCGACGAGCCGTGCACGATGGTGATGGTCGGCGCGCGCCGCGAGGGCGCGGAGGTCGACTGCGTCTACCCCGTCGAGCCGCTGGCGCAGCGCCGTGGCGCCGGCGTGGACGCCGAGACGGCGTCGCCGGACGAGGCGTATGCCGGCACTCCGGATGACCAGGGCGTGCCGTACGTGAGGGGAACGCTGCCCGGGGCGTGACTTGCCCGCCCCGGGATCGCATCATAAGCGTGGAACGCCGCCTGGGGATACGCGCTTTGCGTTCCCCAGGCTCTGCATTCTCAGTGCGACCGCAGCGCGCCCCCGCAATGGGGGCAGGTGCTGCGATGGCCGTGCAGCTGCGCGTCCCAAAGACGCAGGCAGCTGCCGCAGATCAAACGGATCATCTCGTGATCCTTTCGTTCGGCGCGATCAGGCGCCGAGCAGCGAGCTTGGTGCTACAGCTGCTGAACGTTGACCGCGTTGGGGCCCTTGGGCCCGCTCTCAGCCTCGTAGGAGACCTTCGCGCCCTCGGGCAGCGAACGGAAGCCGTCGCTGTTGATCGCCGAGTGGTGCACGAAGAGGTCCTTGCCCCCGTCGTCGGGGGTGATGAAGCCGAAGCCCTTCTCGTCGCTGAACCACTTCACGGTTCCAGTAGCCATGTAAATCAATCCTCCGGGTGTTGTGCACTGCGTGACGCGGAGGATGCTTCTGGCAACGACTGCGGACACACGGGCACTGCGGTGTTGAGCGTCATCGCTCAACCTGTACCCGGTGAAGGCTAGCACCCCTGGACGGCCGCGTCATCGTCAGCGAAATGGCTACCCTCTGTCGTCCGGCGGGCTGCCCACTTGATCGGGATCCTCCCTCGTGGTGGATCCAGCCAGGCAACGCGCCGATCCTCGGATCGGCGGCCAGTCCTGGTGGTCAGGAGTGTTATGCCGCCCAGGCAAGAACACTCGTCCTGGGATGTAAGAAAATAGCGGTGGCCTAGGCCCGGGCGGGGCCGTCCGGATCCACGTGATCCGGACGGCACAACCCGCTACGCCGCGTCCTGCAGGGCTTCGATCTCGCGGACCGTCGACAGGTGCTCCAGCGCCCGGCGCTCCAGGCTGCGCACCTCGTTCTGGCGCAGGCCGAGGCGCCGCCCGATCTCCTGCACGCCGACCGGCTTGGCGTCGCCGTTGAGCCCGTAGCGCATCTGGACGACCGCGCGCTCCGGCTCCGAGAGCCCCTCCAGCGCGTGGCGGACCGCGCTCGCGCGCAGGCTCACCACGACCTGCTCCTCGGGCGCCGGGGCGTCGGACGGCAGCAGGTCGCCGAACGCGGTCTCTCCGGCCTCGCCCACCGGGCGATCCAGGCTCGTCACGGTCCGGGCCATGTCGCGCAGGGCATCGACGTCGCCGACCTCGAGCTCGGCGCGCGCGGCGACCTCCTCGTCGGTCGGCGGCCGCCCGAGCTCGGCCGAGAGCTCCTTCTCGGCGCGCTGCACCCGGCGCTCGCGCTGCAGCACGTTGGTGGGGATGCGGATCGTGCGCTCCTTGTTCTCCATCCCGCGCTGGATCGCCTGGCGGATCCAGTACGTCGCGTAGGTGGAGAACTTGAAGCCGCGGCGCCAGTCGAACTTCTCGGCCGCGCGGATCAGCCCGAAGATCCCCTCCTGGATGAGGTCCAGCAGCGTCATGCCGTCGGTCGGGTAGCGCTTGGCGATCGAGACGACGAGCGCCAAGTTGGAGGTGATCATCCGCTCCTTCGCGGCCTCGTCGCCGTTCTCGATGCGCTTGGCCAGCTCGATCTCCTCGTCGGCGGTCAGCAGCGGGTGCTTGCGGATCTCGCGCAGGAACAGCGACAGCGCGTCGGTCGTCGCGCCGGCGATGTCGCCGTTGACGTAGTGGGTCGCAGGGACGCGGGCGTGGCCGCAGTCGTCGGTGATCTCGAGGCCGCGCGTGCGCGCCTCGTCCTCGATGGCGCCCTGGGCGTCGTCGTCGAGCTCGAGGCGGCTCATGAGCGCCGCGATGTCGCCCAGGCAGAGGACGCCGCTTTCCTCGGAGACGTCGAGCAGGCTGGTGACGGCGGCGCGCTGGGTGTCGTCGAGATCCATGTCCTAGCGTTACCCGCCGGGGGCCGTAGGATGCGCGCGGTGTCCCGTCCCGCCATCGAGACCGTCGGCCTGCAACGCGAGTTCAAGGGTGGGTTGAAGGCTGTCGCGGGCATCGACCTCGCGGTCGCACCGGGCGAGGTGTACGGGTTCCTGGGGCCCAACGGCGCCGGCAAGACCACCACGGTGCGGATGCTCGTCACGCTGCTGCGCCCGACGGGCGGGCACGCGACGATCGCCGGCTTCGACGTCGCCACCCAGCCGGGTGAGGTTCGCCGGCGCATCGGGGTCGCGCTGCAGGAGGCGGCGCTGGACCTGCTGATGACCGGCCGCGAGCTGATGGAGCTGCAGGCCACGCTGCACGGCATCCCGCGGCGGGCGGTGGCCGACCGCGCCGCGCTGCTGATCGAACGCGTCGGGCTGGAGCAGGCCGCCGAGCGTCGCGTCGCGACCTACTCGGGCGGCATGCGCCGGCGCCTGGACCTGGCGATGGCGCTCATCCACGAGCCCGAGGTGCTCTTCCTCGATGAGCCGACCACCGGGCTGGACCCGACGTCGCGCGCCACGCTGTGGGACGAGGTCCGCCGGCTGCGCGACGAGGGCACGACCGTCTTCCTCACGACGCAGTACCTCGAGGAGGCCGACCAGCTGGCCGACCGCGTCGGGATCATCGACGCCGGCGTGCTCGTCGCCGAGGGCACGCCTGCGGCGCTCAAGGCGCAGGTCGGCGCGCCGCACCTGGACATCACGTTGGGCGGGCCGGAGCCCGACGTCGAGGCGGCGCGCATCGCGGTCGGGCCGATCGGCGAGCTGCTGACGCCGGGGCCCGGCGCGCGCGGCGCGCAGCTGTCGCTGCGGGTCGCCGAGGGCGCCGCAGCCATCGCGCCGGTCGTGCGGGCGCTGGACGAGGCCGGGTGCGTGGTCGAGGGCATCGAGGTCGTGCGTCCGACGCTCGACGACGTCTTCGCCGAGCAGACCGGCCACCACCTCGAGGGTGCCGGCGAGGCCCAGCCCGTCGTGCCCGCGTGATCGCCCCCGCCCTGGCGCTCGCGCGGCGGACGCTCATGGGCGCCGTGCGCCGCCCGCAGTTCCTCGCCCCGCTGGTGATCATGCCGACGCTCTTCCTGGCCGTGAACACCGGTGGGCTGACGCGCACGACCGACCTGCCCGGCTTCCCGCAGGTCGGTGGGTTCCTGGACTTCGAGCTCGCCGGCGCGATCACGCAGTCGCTGCTGCTGGGTGGCGTGATGCAGGGCATCGGGACGGCGCTGGAGATCGAGGGCGGGTTCTTCGACCGACTCGTCGCCTCTCCCATCCCGCGCGTGTCGATCGTGCTCGGGCGGATCCTGGCCGGGTCGGCGATCGCGGCGGGCCAGGTCGTGTGGTTCCTGGTGCTCGGCCTGCTCTTCGGCGCGACCGTGCACGCGGGCGTCCCGGGCGTGCTGCTCGTGCTGGTGATCGGCGTGCTGGCCGGGACCGGGTTCGCGGCGCTCGGCGTCGTGCTCGCGCTGCGGGCGCGCAACGCCTCGACCGTCCAGGGCATCTTCCCGATCGTGTTCGTGATCCTGCTGGTCTCCAGCGCGTGGTTCCCGCGGGAGCTGCTGCAGGCGCCGGCGTCGTGGTTCGCGGACTACAACCCGCTGAGCTACATCGCCGAGGGCATGCGCGACCCCATCATCTCGGCGGTCTCGGCGCGTGCGGCGCTGGAGGGCGTGGCCGCGGCGGCGGCGATGACGGCGGCCTTCGTCGCGCTCGCCGTCTGGGCGCTGCGCGGAAGGCTGCGCGACGCATGAGGTCGAATCTCGAGGTCGTCCGGGCGCTGGTCGTGCGCGCGCTGAACGAGATCACGCGCGTGCCGGGCGCGGCGCTGCCGGGCGTGCTGGCGCCGACGATCTTCCTGGTCGGCCTGAGCGGCGTGTTCGGCGAGGCCGCGCGCCTGCCGGGCTTCGACGCGACCGACTTCCGGACGTTCATCGTGCCCGTCGGCCTGCTGCAGGGCGCGTCGTTCACCGGCGCGGCGACCGGCGTCAACCTCGCGCGCGACATCGAGCGCGGGTGGTTCGACCGGCTCATGGTCTGCCCCGCGCCGCGGACGACGATCCTGCTCGGGATCGTCGCCTCGGCGGCGCTGCGGGCGCTGCTGCCGGCGACGTTCCTGCTCCTGGTGGCCTTCGCGCTCGGCGTCGCCTTCCCCGGCGTCGGGGCGCTGGCGCTGGACGTCGTGCTCGTGATGGGTCTGGCGACGGCGGTCGCGTTCTACGCCGTGCTGGTGGCGCTGCGGTTCCGCACGCAGCAGGCCGCGCCGCTGATGCAGACCGCCGGGTTCGTGGCCGTGCTGTTCACCACCGCCTACGCGCCGAAGGAGCTGCTGTCGGGCTGGCTGAGGGCGATCGCGACGGTCAACCCGGTCACGTTCGTGCTGGAGGGCGTGCGCCAGGGCTTCACCGGCAGCGTGACGTGGGCCGACACCTGGCCGGCGCTGCTGGCGGTCGCCGCGCTGCTCGCGGCGCTCGGCTCGCTCGCCGTGCGCCGCCTGGGTCGCGTGGGCGTGTAGTTGCAGGACAACGGGCTGCAATGGATGTTGCAGCTTGCAGGGATTTTGGGTGGTAGAACGACGGCGCGCCGAATCGTTCGCTCGCGAACGGACGGGGGACCCACTGCGGCCGAGGACCGGCCGCCGGGGCGAATCGACGTCCGGATGACGTCGTAGCGCTGCTCTCCGCAGCGCGAGCCCGACAGCTCACCTCGCAGGCGCCCCAACCATGCCTGCCCCCATCTTCCGCCTCCTCCTGGCGCTGCTCGCCGCGACGCTCGTCGCCCTGCCCGCCGCAGCCGCCTCCACCGCCGACGCCAAGCCGCTGAAGCACGGCAGCCACGGCACGGCCGTCAAGCGCCTCCAGCGCGACCTGCACCTCTCCCCCGTCGACGGCGTCTTCGGTCGCGGGACCCTGCGTGCGGTCAAGCGCTTCCAGCGCCGCCACCACCTGCACGCCGACGGCATCGTCGGCGCCGGCACGTGGGCGATGATCCGCCGGGCGCGGCGCGCGCACAGCAGCGCGTCGGCCGGCCG
>JAOPZP010000295.1 GCA_025964055.1 Conexibacter sp. | reverse complement strand
TCGCCGTGGGGCTCGTGGAGGTCGACGTCGACGCGGGCGGCGCGGCGGTCGTCGCGCTCGGCACCGTCGCGGTGACCGACGCCGGCACCTCAGACGTCACCGTCGCGGGGGTGGAGCGCACGACGGTCGCGGTGCCCTCGACGTCGCTGCCGCAGCCCGCGGCGGCGCCGGCCAGCGCTCCCAGGGCCGCCGCGAGCGGCACGAGCCTCCGGGCGCGCCTCACTGGCCGATGGAGAACATCGACTCGAGGTCGTGCTGCGAGAAGGCCTCGAAGGCGACCATCGTCTGCGTGCGGCTCACGCCCGGCAGCTTGACGAGCTGCCCGGTGATCACCTCGGCGAGCTGCTCGTGGCGCGGCACCCGGACGATCGCGACGAAGTCCCACTCGCCGGTGACCGAGTAGGCCTCGGCCACCCCCGCGAGGCCCGCCAGCGCGCTGCCGAGCGTCGTGAGCGCGTCGCGCTCGGCCTCGATGAGGACGACCGCATGGGTCACAGCGTGTGCGCCTGCCCCGGGTCGAGCACGATGACCTCGGCGAACCCGGCGTTCTGGACGTCGGACTTGAACGCCTGCACGTCGGTCTCGATCGGCGGGAACGTGTTGTAGTGGTCGGGGATGATCTGATCGGCCTTGATCAGGTCGGCCGCGACGACGGCGTCGAAGCGATCCATCGTGTAGTGGCCGCCGATCGGCACGACCGCCAGGTCGATGTGGCCGCGCGCGGCGGGCAGGGCCAGGTCGCTGAACAGCGCGGTGTCGCCGGCGAAGTACATGCGCTTGCCACCCATCTCGATGACCAGGCCGGCGGGCGTGTTGACCGTGCCGCCGGGCGTCGTGGAGGTGTGCCAGGCCGGGGTCAGGCGGACGCTGACCCAGCCGAGGTCGACCGTCCCGCCGATGTTGGGGTCCATCACGTTCTCGACGCCCGACTCGGACAGCTCGCCGGCCAGCTCCACGATCGCGACGACGGTCGCGCCGGTGCGCTTGGCGATGTCGACGGTGTCGCCGAGGTGGTCGCTGTGGCCGTGGGTGAGGAAGATGGCGTCGGCGCTCACCTCGTCGGCGGTGGCCGACGCCTTCGGGTTGCCCGTGAGGAAGGGATCGACGAGGACCGTCTTGCCGTCGTGCTCCAGCGCGAACGCTGCGTGGCCCAGGAACGTGATCTGCATCTAGCCGTTCTCCTCTGCGTGGTCGTGGTCGTCTGCGTACAGCTCTCGTGCCAGCTCCAGGCCGACCGCGACGCCGACGAGCATCGCCAGGCGCGTCTCCTCGGCGATCAGCGTCCGCAGCGCGGTGAGCCGCGCCGGCTCGTCCTCGGTGCCGGCCACGCCGGCGATCTGCGCCTCGTGCGCCTCGCCGAACCAGCCGCCGGCGTCCAGCGCCTCGTTGAGGACGCGCTGCAGGCCGGGCGCGGCGTGCGTGACGATCTCCTGCGTGTGGGTGAAGCGATCGGGGTCGTCGGCCAGGGCCGCGACCGCGGCGTCGACCTCTTCGGCGGTGAAGCGTCGGGCGGGCACTGGCAGTGAGACTAGCCGCCCGGCCGGGGCCTACCGGTGCATGTCGGTGCCGCGGAGCAGCATGAGGCCGGCCAGCGCTCCGAGGACCAGGCCGGCGACCGCCGCGACCGTGCTGGCGCCCGGCACGACGGCCGTGGTCGCGAGGACCACGACGGCGAGCGTCAGCGCGCCGAGCAGGTCGCCGTCGTGCTCGACGCCGTGGCGGGCCCGCAGGATGTCGGGCAGCGCCCAGGCGGCGAGCATGCCGAGCGCGGCGCCGGGGGCACCGAAGACGAGGGCGTCGGCGCCGATGGCCACCGCGATCGCGTTGCCGCCGATCCCGCACGCCGCGAAAAGCGCGAGGACCAGGATCGGCCCGTGGCGCTGCTCCAGCCGCCAGCCGGCGACGCCCAGCGGCAGCAGCACCGCGAGCTGGTACCACGCGTTGGGGTAGGCGAAGGCCGAGGTGACGTAGCGCCACGCGTCGCCGGTGAGCGACGCCAGCGCGAGGTCGGCGTCGGTGACGAACGGCAGGACGAGGAAGCCGATGAGCGACAGCGCCAGGAGCACGTAGGTCGCGTTCGGGCGGCCCGTCGGGTCGCCGCGGATGCCCGGGATCTCGTTGGTGCGCAGCGGCGTGAGCGTCGGGCGCACGGCCCGGCGCGGCGCGCGCGGCGATGCCTCGCCGGCGCGTCGGTCGATCTTCGGGGCTCGCTTGCGCAGCCGCGTCCCGCAGTACGGGCACTCGGTGATGTACGGGCTGACCTCCGACCCGCACTTCTTGCACACAACGAACAGGTCGGGCGTCCCGGCCATCTCACCGACGATTCTAGCCCTAGGACTCACCATCCCCGGAGGTCGCCGCGACGATCTCGCCCATGACCTCGCGAAGGTCGTGGTTGGCCTCGTAGACGACGAGCTGGCGGGCGGCGCCGTTGCCGCGGGCCAGCAGGTCCTCGATGCCGTCGAGCTCGTCGGCGGACCCGAGGTCCTGGGCGTGCTCGCGCAGGCGGTCCAGCAGCCGGCGCGCCAGCGCCTTGGTGGCGATGCGCTCGTTGGACGGCAAGTCGACGAGCTCGCCGTCGAGGCCGTGGCGCGCGGCCAGCCAGCGGTTCTCGTCGAGCATCTGCCACGGGTACTCGCCGAGGTGCGTGCCGGCGTCGTAGTGCTCGGCCAGCTCCTTGACCATCGCCTGGATGAGCGCCGCCAGCCCGAGCGTGTGCTCCACGCGCGTCTGGGCGTCGCAGGCGCGGATCTCGACCGTGCCGAGCTTGGGGTGCGGCCGGACGTCGTACCAGAGGTACGTGTAGTCCTCCATGACGCCGCTCGAGACCATGAACTCGATCTGGCGCTCGTAATCGGCCCAGTCGCGGTAGGGGGGCGGGACGCCGACGCGCGGGAACGCCCGGAAGATCGGCAGCCGCGTGGACGCCAGGCCCGTGCCGTCGCCGCGCCAGAAGGGCGAGTTGGCGCTGAGCGCCAGCAGGACCGGCAGGTGCACGCGCATCCCGTTGGCGACGTGGATCGCCTTGTCGGGGTCGTCGAGGCCGACGTGGACGTGCAGGCCGAAGATGAGCTCCTGGCGCGCGACGAAGCGCAGCGCGCTGACCAGCTCGCGATACCGCGAGCGGGCGGCGATGCGCTGGTCCTCCCAGAGCGCGAACGGATGGGTGCCCGCCGAGCCGACGGTCAGGCCGCGCAGCCCGGCGGTGTCGCGCACCCGGTGGCGCAGGGCGCGCAGCTGGGCGCCGGCCTCGGCGGTGTTGGGGGCCGGCAGCGTGGCGATCTCCAGCACCGACTCCATGAGCTCGGGCTTGATCTGGCCGTCGGACTCGTCCTCCAGGAGGGACTCGATCGCGTTGACGAGCTCGAAGGACTCGCCGTCGACGATCATCAGCTCCTCCTCGATGCCGATCGTGTAGCTCGGCCCGGTGAAGTGATGCTCCATCTGCCGCCGCACCCTACCGAGGGCTCGGGGCGGTGTCGCGGGTATGGAGGGCGAGGGGGCCGCCGCTCTATGATCGACAGTCACAGCCATGACCCTTTTGGAGGACTGATCGTGACCACCGACGTGCTCACCGGATCGCGACTCGAGGAGCTGCTCGGCGACGAGGCCGAGTCGCTGCTGCAGCACCGCAGCACCACCATCGACGCATCCCTGCTTCATCTGCCCGGACCCGACTTCGTCGACCGGATCTACACGGACACCGATCGTTCCTCCACCGTCCTGCGCAACCTGCAGTGGATGTTCGACCACGGCCGCCTCGGCGGGACCGGCTACGTCTCGATCCTGCCGGTCGACCAGGGCATCGAGCACTCCGGCGGCGCGAGCTTCGCGCCCAACCCGAAGTACTTCGATCCCGAGAACCTGGTCGAGCTCGCGGTCGAGGGCGGCTGCAACGCGTTCGCCTCGACCCTCGGCGTGCTGGGCGCGGTCAGCCGCAAGTGGGCCCACAAGCTGCCGTTCATCGTCAAGCTCAACCACAACGAGCTGCTGACGTATCCCAACGGCGCCGACCAGATCATGTTCGCCTCCGCGCAGCGGGCGGCCGACATGGGCGCCGCCGGCGTCGGCGCGACGATCTACTTCGGCTCCCCGGAGAGCGATCGCCAGATCGTCGAGGTGTCCCGCGCCTTCGAGGAGGCCCACCGGCTCGGCATGTTCACCGTGCTGTGGTGCTACCTGCGCAACTCGGCGTTCAAGCAGGACGGCGTCGACTACAGCCTCTCGGCCGACCTGACGGGCCAGGCCAACCACCTGGGCGTCACGATCCAGGCCGACATCATCAAGCAGAAGCTGCCGGAGAACAACGGCGGCTACACGGCGCTCAACGGGCCCAGCGTGGGGAACGGCGCCTACGGCAAGACCAACAAGCTGGTCTATGACGAGCTGACGAGCGACAACCCGATCGACCTGACCCGCTACCAGCTGGCCAACTGCTACATGGGCCGGGCTCCGCTGATCAACAGCGGCGGCGCGTCCTCGGGCGCGACCGACCTCGCCGAGGCGGTCCGCACCGCGGTCATCAACAAGCGCGCGGGCGGCACGGGCCTGATCAGCGGCCGCAAGGCGTTCCAGCGGCCGACGGCCGAGGGCGTCGAGCTGCTGCACGCGATCCAGGACGTGTACCTGTCGGACGAGGTGACGATCGCGTAGATCGCCTGGCTCGCCTGGATCGCCCGGCGATCTGCGGTGATCCCGTGACGGCGCCGCGCGACTTCGCGCCGGCGCCGTCACGGAACTGCAACGGCGCGCCCGCCGCGGCCGCCCGCGCACCTAGGGTCGGTGCCCGATGCGTCGCGCCCTTCCCTGGATCCTCGTGCTCGTCCTCGCCGCGGCCGCCGGCCGGCAGGCGCTGCCGGGGGGCGGCGGCGGTGGCGGTGGGGGCGGTGGCGGCACGGGGCGCGTGCTGCGGGTCGTCGACGGCGACACGATCCTCGTCGCGCTCGACGGCCGCTCCGAGCGCGTGCGCTACATCGGCATGGACACGCCGGAGACCGTCAAGCCGCGTACGCCGGTGCAGTGCTTCGGCAAGCGCGCGTCGGCGCAGAACGCGCGGCTCGTCGCGGGCCGCGAGGTCCGGCTGGTCGCCGACGCCGAGGCGCGCGACCGCTATGGGCGCCTGCTCGCCTACGTCTACCGCCGCTCCGACGGCCTGTTCGTCAACGCCGAGCTCGTCCGCGGCGGCTATGCGACACCGCTCAGCATCCCCCCGAACGTGCGGTTCGCTCAGCGCTTTCGGGCCCTCGCGCGGGGCGCTCGGCTCGCCGGGCGGGGGTTATGGAGCGCGTGCGAGAGGTAGCCTGTTCGGCGGATGCGCATGCGTCAGAGCCTGGCCCAGCTGGAAAGGGCCTTCGTCGACGAGATGGAGCAGGATCGCGAGCAGGCCGAGCGCCTGCAGCGCGAGACGGCCCTGCGCGCCCGCAAGCGGCACCTCGAGAAGACCCACAAGCGCGGCTCGATGCGCTTCGGCCTCCTCGTCCTCATCCTCGTCGCCACGGCGGTGCTGGTCACCGTCGCGATGTTCGAGACGCTGTATTACGTGATGGGCTGAGGGCGGGGGCGCACGGTCGTCCGCGTACGCGGGGATCTGACACGACGTATGGCCCCACAGGGACCACAGGTCGAGTCAGACGTTCGACGGGGACAGTGCCCTCGAACCCCGCAGCGCAGCACGACCGACGCCTCGCACTGCCCGCCTCCGGCGCCCGCGCCGCACGCCAGCTCCAGCTCCAGCTCCCGCGATCACCCAGCGGGAGCGAGCGCTACTCCGACGCGGTCCCGAGCTTTCGGAGCGCTTCGTTCACTTCGCCGCGAGGATCGTCGGCGGCGGCCACGGCCGCGCCGTTGCGCTCCTGCTGGATCTCCAGGTAGACCTCTTTGCGGAAGACCGGGATGTCGCGCGGGGCCTGGATCCCGATGCGGACCTTCTCGCCCATGATGGACAGCACCGACACCTCGATGTCGTCACCGATCATGATGCTCTGGTTGGACTTTCGTGTCAGTACGAGCATGGTGTGACGCCTCCCAACGTCCCTGCCACCGGGCGATCGAGTCTCGCAGGGCCCATGCCCACATGCAAGCACCTCGAAACCATCAATATGCGGGAACGTAGTAGATGGACGAACCTTGCTGTCGAAGCCTGTGCGAAGACGCATCCCTGACGTCGGTCACCGGACGGCAGCCTGACGCACCGGCCCGACGTACCGCCCGGACTCTCGACTAGGATCCCCCACTCCGTATGGCTAGACGATCGCTTCGCCCTCATCTGAATCAGATCCGGACGTGGGTGCGCCAGGGGCGCACCGACGCGTGGGTCGCGCACCAGCTGGAGGTCACCGTCCAGCAGATCGAGGCCTTCAAGAAGGAGAACGAGCTCCTCCCCGACGGCGAGTCCACCGACACGCCCGGGGTCGACTTCGACGACGAGATCGACCTCCGCGCCGAGGACGACGCCCTCATCGCCGCCGAGCTGGAGGCCGAGGCCGCCCGCAAGGCCGAGGCCGGCGAGGACGAGGAGCCCGCCGAGGAGGACGACGACGCGCCGAAGCGCCGTCGCGGCCGCCGCGGCGGCCGTGGTCGCGCGCGGCGCAAGGACCCCGCCAGCTACGAGGGGACCTTCGACCACGGCGAGGAGGGCTACGGCCTGTGGCTCGATCCCGCCGTCGCCGACGACGGCACGTACGCCGAGCACTGGGCGGGCCACCGTCCGGTCGAGGTGACGATCGAGGCCGACCAGATCATCATCCGGCGGGCCGGCGATGCCGCCGCCGATGACGCGGACGCCGACCCCGAGGACTGACCCGCGCCTGCTTCGCGCGTTCGCCTTCGAGCGCGCCGCCCTTTCGGCGATGACCGACGAGCTCCGACGCGCGTTCGCCTTCGAACGGGCCATGCACGCCGCCGCGGGGCGCGCGGTCACCGCGGCGTGGGGCCAGGCGTTCCTGGACCCCGCGCTCGGGCGCTGCCACGAGCGCAACTTCGTCACCGCGGTCGCTGACGCCGGCGAGCACGACGCCGCCACGCTGGACGCGG
>JAOPZP010000261.1 GCA_025964055.1 Conexibacter sp. | reverse complement strand
TGGTCGAGCTGCTGCAGGCGATCCAGTCCGGCCGCTGCGCCAAGGACACCATGATCGTCGTGACCTACGACGAGTTCGGCGGCCAGTGGGACCACGTCCCGCCGCCCGGCCAGGCCGGCGGCCCGGCGGGTCCCAGCGACGCGTCCGGTCCGGGCACGCGCATCCCGGCGCTGGTGCTGGGCGCGCGCCTGCGCGACGACTTCGTCGTCGACCACACGCCTCACGACACCACCTCGGTGCTGTCGACGATCGAGCAGCGCTACGGCCTGGAGCCGCTGAGCAGCCGAGACGCGGCGGCGGCGCCGCTGACCAGCGTGTTCGCCGCGGGAGCGCCGCAGAGCGATGACGACAACAACGACGATGGCCATGGCCATGGCCACGGCCACGGGAGCCGGCGCGGCCGCGGGCGGTAGACGCGCGGCCGCCTACTCCGCGCAGGGGATGAAGCCCCCGGGCCGCGCCATGCTCCGGCGCAGCGCGAAGAACGCCATGGCGCCCATGATCAGCGGGATCCAGAACAGGATGATGCGGTAGGCCAGCACGGCGGCCGTGGCCGCCGCAGCGGGGGCGCCGAAGACCACGAACGTGCCGATCAGCCCGCCGTCGATCCCGCCGACGCCGCCCGGGATCGGCAGCAGCCCGCCCAGCTGCCCGATCAGGTAGGCCAGCAAAATCACGCTGGCGCCCGGCGTGTAGCCGACGGCGTGGAACGTCGCCCACAGCGCGAGGTTGTCCCACGCCCAATAGCCGACGATGCCGATGATCAGCAGCGGGTCGTGGCGGCGCAGCAGCACGCCGGCCTCCGCCACGCCGGTCACCAGCGCGGCGCGGGCGCTGCGCCAGAGTCGGAGCAGCCGGCCGTCGTCCGCGCTCGGCGGCGGTCCCGCGGGGAGCCGCCCGACGAGCACGACGAGCGCGATGGCCGCCGCGGCCAGGACCGCGGGGACCAGCGTCAGCCAGACCGACTGGGGCGGTCCGAGGACGCCGAGGAAGACGAGGAGCCCGACGACGGTCACCGCGGCGAAGTTCACCGAGCTCTTCAGCAGCAGGAACGCGATCGAACGCCGGGCGATCGTCTCGGCCGGCATCCCGGCGCGCGAGAGCACCCACGCGCCCAGGGCGATCCCGCCGGCGCCCGACGCCGGGATGATCGAGCCCGTCCCGACCTCCGAGAGGCCCAGCTGCAGCGCCGAGCGCCAGCGCATGATCGAGCAGAAGACCGGGCGGAACATCACGACGTAGGACAGCGAGGAGAGCACCTCGAACGCCACGGCGAGCGCCAGCCACCCCGGCGAGGCGTCCTTGAGCCGGGTGCGCACCTCGCCGAGGCCGGGCGCGAGCAGGGCCACGAGGACGAGCGCCGCGAGCAGCACGATGACCTCGAGCGCCCGTCGCGCGAGCCGCCGGGGCGCGACGTCTGCGGGAAGGTCGGCGACCGGCCGGCTGGGCGCGGTGTCGGCGACCAGGGTCGGCCGTTGGCTCACGTGTTCATCATGGCATCGCGCTCAACCGGCGCTCGAATGCGGCCCGCGCGGGCGAGCGGCCGCACGCCCGGCCGGGCGCAGCGGATGCGCCGGTACAGTGCTCCGGATGCTTGACCGTCGCAGGGTGCTGTGGATCGCGTTCGGTGGCGTGGCGCTCGTCGTGGCGTTCGCCGCGGTCGCCAACGCCGTCGTGCTGCTCGGCGGCGGCGGGTCGCGGACGGATCCGCGGACCGTCCCGCATGCGCAGGCGGCGCTCGTGCTCGGCGCGCTGGTCGACTCCCACGGGCGCCCTTCGGCGATGCTCGAGGATCGCCTCCGGGCGGCCGCGGCCCTCTATCGCGACGGCCGCGTGGACAAGGTCCTCGCCTCGGGCGACCATGGCCGTCGCGCCTACGACGAGGTCAACGCCATGCGTCGCGAGCTCGTGCGCCTTGGCGTCCCGGACCGTGACGTCTTCACCGACCACGCCGGGTTCGCGACGCTCGACAGCGTCGTGCGCGCCCGGAAGGTCTTCGGCGTGCACAGCGCCGTCATCGTGACGCAGGACTTCCACCTGCCGCGCGCGCTGTGGCTCGCGCACCGCGCGGGGCTGCAGGCCACCGGCCTGGTGGCCGGCACGGGCAAGGCCTACGGCGGCCAGACGCGCCGGTCGCAGGTCCGCGAGATCCTCGCGCGGACGAAGGCGGTCGGCGACGTGATCACCGGCGCGCAGCCGCGGTTCCTCGGTCCGCGGATCGACATCGCCGGCGACGCGCGCGCCAGCCGCGGCTGACGGACGCCCCGCCGCGCCCGGCCGTGCCGGCCGCCTGCGAGGCTTCGCCGATGGCCGACACCGTCGAGGTCGCCGATCGCGGACACCCCATCGTGTTCTCGTTCGACGACATCTTGAAGTACCACGGTCCCGGCTCGCCGGGCGGCGCGGCGCTGGGCTTCAAGGCGCTGCAGCGCGGCCTCCCGCTCCTCGATCCCGACGGCCCGTGCGAGCGGCGCGAGATCCGTGTCGAGACCGCGTTCGGCGGCCCGGGCGCCCGCGACGCCTTCGAGCTGGTCACCCGCGCGGTCACCGGCGACCGCTACGTCGTCGACCCCAGCCTCGCGCTTCCCGACCGCGGCCGCACGCTCGAGCGCTTCGTGTTCCTCCTGAGCTTCGGCGACCGCGGCGTGACGCTCGTGCTGCGCGAGGGCTTCGTGACCGACGAGTTCATCGCTCTCGCGCGCAACGACCCGCGCACCGA
>JAOPZP010000230.1 GCA_025964055.1 Conexibacter sp. | reverse complement strand
CGCGCCGGCTAGCTCGCGCGCCAGGTCGTCGTGGCGCCCGGACGCCTCGGTCAGCCGCGCCTCGGCTTCGGCGGCGCGGTCGCGGGCGGCGGCGAGCTCGCCGTCGAGCGAAGCGGTGTGGTCGTGGACGGACGCCAGCTGCGCGGCGAGCTCCTCGACGCGTGCGGCGACGCGGTCGCGCTCGTCGGCGGCCCGGTCGGCCTCCTGGCGCAGCTGCTCCAGCTCGCCGGCCTGGCGCTCGAGCTGCTCGGCCGCGGTCCGCGAGTGGATCTCCGCCTCGAGGCGCGCCTCGCGCTCGACGGCCAGCGCCTCGCGGGCGGCGAACGCCTCGGCGTCGGCCACGGCGCGGGCCTCGCGCTCGGCGACGACCTCCTCGGCGGGCGCGCTGATGCCGCTGGTGGCGACCTGGCCGACCGAGGCCTGCAGGCGCTCGCGCTGCTCGCGGCCCAGCTGCAGGTCGTCGCCGGGCGCCATGACGACGCAGACGGCCCACGGGTCGCCATCGTCGTAGACGGGGAAGCGGCAGGCGCGCATCGCACGGCGCCCGTCGCGGGCCAGGACGGTCTCGCGGGCGTCGAGGTGGCCGTGCGCGTCGAGGACCAGGGCGTCGAGCTCGGCGACGCGATGCGCCACGTCGGCGGGCTGCAGGGCGTTGTCGGTCTTGCCGACGAGCCGCGACGACTCGAGGCCGACGAGGTCGGCGAACGAGGGGTTGACGGCCACGTAGCGGCCGCCGGCGTCGCGGACGCAGGCCGGAAGCGTGGCTTCCTGCAGGGCGTCCGCGAGTGCCCCAAGGCGCTGCGCCGCTCCCGCGTTGGGGTTGGGGCTGGATCCGTCGGTCATCGGGGAGTCAGGACCCCATCGACCCCGGAACCCGGTTCATCGCGCTCGACCCCCTCGAGGACGGACGAACGTTCGGGCGGTCACCGGTATCGTCCAGGACCACCTCAACGCGGAAACCTGGAGCACCAATGGCCGTCGAGACCAGCGTGTACAACGATTCCACCGACGAGCAGAAGGCCATCATCGAGATGGTCCGGCAGTTCGTCGACGAGCAGATCATCCCGAACGCCGAGCACTACGACGGCGCCGACGAGTACCCGGCGCCGATCGTCGATCAGCTCAAGGAGCTGGGCCTGTTCGGGATCACGATCCCGGAGGAGTACGGGGGCCTCGGCCTGGACCTGACGACCTACGTGATGGTCGTCGAGGAGCTCTCGCGCGGCTGGATCTCGATCAGCGGCGTGATCAACACCCACTTCATCGGCTCCTACCTGCTGCTGAAGTACGGCAGCGACGAGCAGAAGCAGAAGTACCTGCCGCGCATGGCGACCGGGGAGATCCGCGCGGCCTTCTCGCTGTCGGAGCCCGAGCTGGGATCCGACGTGCAGGCGATCAAGACCAACGCCAAGAAGGTCGCCGACGGCACCTACGAGATCAACGGGCAGAAGATGTGGGTCACCAACGGCCTCATGTCCTCGCTCGTGTTCCTGCTGGTCAAGACCGATCCCGACGCGCAGCCCACCCACAAGGGCTTCACCTGCTTCATCACCGAGAAGGAGGCGGGCGTCAGCGAGAACACGGGCGAGTACGCCGGCCTGACGGTGCCGCCCAAGATCAAGAAGATGGGCTACAAGGGCGTGGAGTCCACCGAGCTGGTCTACGACGGCTACAAGTGCCCGGCCGAGAACATCCTTGGCGGCGAGGACGAGGGCCTCAACGCCGGCTTCGCACAGATGATGGACGCGCTCGAGGTCGGCCGCGCCAACGTCGCCGCCCGCGGCGTCGGCCTGGGGCAGCGCGCGCTGGAGCTCGCGCTGAAGTACTCCCAGGAGCGCAAGACCTTCGGCAAGCCGATCGCCCAGCACCAGGCGATCCAGTTCAAGCTCGCCGACATGGCGACGCAGCTCGACGCGGCCCGCCTGCTCACGCGCCGCGCGGCGATGATGAAGGACGCCGGCCTGCGCTCCGACATGGAGGCCGGCATGGCCAAGCTGTTCGCCTCCGAGGCCGCGCACTTCTGCGCCGAGCAGTGCCTGCGGATCCACGGCGGCTACGGCTACTCCAAGGAGTACGAGATCGAGCGCATCTACCGCGACGCGCCGCTGCTGCTGATCGGCGAGGGCACGTCGGAGATCCAGCGCATGGTCATCGGCAAGAAGCTGCTGCAGCGGCACAAGATCTAGCCGAACGCGCGCGCAGGGGGCGAGGTTCGGTCGCGGGTATCGCCCAGGGGGCGATACCCGCAGAGCCCGGGTGGGCGCGGCACGCCAGCGATCGCGCGCTAGGGTCTGCCTCGTGAGCAGCGATGCACCGCAGTTGATCGAGGCGGCCATCCGCGGAGTCCTCGAGGAGGTCCCCGCCCTGGCGCCGCTGAAGCTCGTCGTGGGGATCGATCTCCAGGGCCGCGGCGACGTCCAGCAGTACCGGGTCAAGCTGCCCGAGCTGGAGGTCACCAAGGACATCGGGACCGACGCGCGGGTCCGCATCGAGATCCGCCGCGACTTCTTCAACCTGATGGTCGAGCACGGCGCGAAGGTCGCAGACTGGGAGCAGGCCTTCCGCGAGGGCCGCGCCAAGGCGACCGGCGTCCAGCAGTACCTGCAGCTGATCGCCAAGGTCGTCGACAAGCACCAGGAGCGCGCCCGCCTACGGCGCGCGCACAAATAGGGTCTGACCCCGCCACCAGTGGCGGGTGGCGCTGCCGCCAGCGATCACGGGGGTCTGACGCGGTCACCGCACCGTCAACGCCCAGTCGCCGCTGACCCCAGGGCCGGCACTTGCTGCGTGATGCAGTGCGGCCCGCCGCCGCCGAAGGCGTGGACGACGCCGGGCACGCCGACGACCTCCTTGGTCCCCTCGAACGCCTCGGCGATCCGCGCCAGCGCCTCGGCGTCGAGGTCGGGCTGCCCGGCGATCGGGACCACGACGAAGCGGTCGCCGACGTAGAAGTTCATGTAGGAGGCGACGACCGGCTCGCCGTCGACCTCGGCGTAGGCCAGCGGGTCGAAGTCGAGGACCGCGAGGCCGGCGGCGACGGCGATCTCGCGGTTGGCGGCCATGTTGTCGTGGTTGGGGTTGTCGGGCGCGGCGCGCTGCAACAGCACGGTCCCGGGGTTGGTGAAGGCGGCGATGAGATCGACGTGGCCGTCGGTGTCGCGATCCTCGACGAGGCCCTGCCCGAGCCAGACGACCTGCGTGACGCCGAGGTAGTCCTGCAGGTGGCGCTCGATCTGCTCGCGTCCCAGGCCCGGGTTGCGGTTGGGGTGCAGCAGGCACTGCTCGGTGGTCAGCAGCACGCCGGCGCCGTCGACGGCGATCGAGCCGCCCTCGAGCACCAGCGGCGCCTCGACGACGGCGGCGCCGACGTGCTCGGCCAGCCGCGCGCCGATCGCCTGGTCGTCGGCGTAGCCCTCGAACTTGTCGCCCCAGGCGTTGAAGCCGAAGTGCACGCCGGTGCGTGTGGTCGGGGCCGCGGGATCGTCGACCACGAAGATCGGCCCGCTGTCGCGCAGCCACGAGTCGTCGATCGGCAGCTCGAGGATCTCGACGCCGGCCGTGCACGCCGCGCGCGCCTCGGCGGCGTCGGCCGCGCTGCCGGCGACCATCGTCACGGGCTCGAACGCGGCGACCGCATTGGCGACGCCGGCGCTCTCGGCCTTGGCGGCGGCCATCTGGCCGTCCCACAGCTCGCGGCGGCACGGCCACGCCATGAGCGTGCGCTCGTGGGGCGCCCACTCGGGCGGCATCGTCAGGCCG
>JAOPZP010000615.1 GCA_025964055.1 Conexibacter sp. | reverse complement strand
CTGCGAAGTCGCCGGGGCGGCGTTGTTGCGTTGTTCGCGGTTCTCGGGCCGGGATTGCTGGCCGGGCTTTCCGACGACGACCCGGCGGGCATCACGACCTATTCCATTCTGGGCGCCGACTACGGCTACCGCCTGCTCTGGGTGCTCGCGGTGTCGACCTTGGCGCTCATCGTCTTCCACGAGCTCGCTGCCCGCACCGGCGTCGTCACCGGCAAGGGTCTGATGCGGCTGGTCAGCGAGCGGTACGGGCGTCGCCCGACGCAGGTGGCGTTGACCGCGCTGGTCGTGGCGAACGTCGGCACCATCTGCGCCGAGTTCGCCGGCGTGGCTGCCGGCATGCAGGTCCTCTCGGGCACGAGCCGCTACCTCAGCGTTCCGCTCGCCGCACTGGCCGTCAGCGTCCTCGTGCTGCGGGGCAGCTTCGGGCGCATCGAGCACGTGCTGCTGGCGTTGAGCGCCATCTTCATCGCCTACATCATCTCCGGCTTCCTGGCCCATCCCGACTGGGCGGCCACCGCGCACGGCCTCGTCGTGCCGGGCATGCCGCTGACCCGCCAAGCGGTCCTCACTACCGTCGCGACCGTCGGGACGACACTCGCCCCCTGGGGCCTGGCGTTCATACAGTCCTACGCCGTTGACAAGCGACTCACGGTCAAGGACCTCCGCTACGAACGCGTCGACGTTGTCAGCGGCGCACTGCTGACCGGCATCATCGGCATATTCGTCGTCGTCGCGTGCGCGGCAACCCTCCACGCGCACGGTCGCCACATCCACGACGCATCCGACGCCGCCATCGCGCTTCAACCGCTGGCGGGCAGCGCCGCTCGCACGCTGTTCGGGCTCGGGCTCGTCGGCGCGGCGCTGCTGGCCGCCGCGGTCGTGCCGCTGTCCACGGCCTACTCGGTCTCCGAAGCGTTCGGGCAGCGCTGCGACCTCAACGACAGCCTCCGCCAAGCCCCGCTGTTCTACGGCACCTATGGCGCCAGCGTGCTGCTCGCGGTCACGCTCGTGCTCCTCCCCGGCGCGCCCCTCATCCCCATCCTCTTTCTCTCGCAGGCGCTGAACGCCGTGCTGCTGCTCGCCATCCTGCCCTTCCTCCGTGCCCTCGCCCGCGACCCCGCCGTCATGGGCGAGCACCGACTCGGTCGGTCAGACACGTTGGCGACCGGCGCCATCATCGGCCTCGTCGCCATCTCGGTCCTAACGCTGGGCGTCCTCACCGTCCTGGGCTAGACCGAGCCCCGCTGTCGCATAGGCGGCACGGGCCACGCCGTGCGCGGACTTCGACGCACGAGCAGCATGAGACCAGCAGCCGTGACGAGTCCGAGGGCCGGCACCGCGCGGCGAGCCGCGGCTGGCGAAAGCGCCAACTCGAACAGCGGGACGGGGTCACCCAGACGCGCCTGGAGCGGTCCGAGGGGACAGTCTCCGTGGTTCGCGGTGACGAACGCCCCTTCGGCGAGACGTGCGACAACGGCGAGGCGCAGCCAGCGGTCGCGTCGTCCAGTGAGCGCGCACCACCAGACGTAGACGATGGCGCCGAGAAACGCCACGCTGATTGCACCGTGACCAGCCCGAAACGCTCGGGCTGCTGGCGACATCCGCCTGCTTGCCATGCTCGCGAGGATGGCACGCGCGGCGGCTTTGGCCCAGGCTCGCGCTGCCCGGTCCATGCCTGGGGCACTGCCCGGCGGCCGCCAGCACGTCGTGGCGGCCGGCGGCGACGTAGACCGGCCGAGACGCGTCGCGTGGTTCGCCGCGTGCGAGCGCACTTCTTCGCGGATGCGACCGGCTCAGCGACTCACGACACTGTCGGCATGACCCTCACGCCAGCCCGGAAGCGGCTCGGCGCCGCCGTGGCGGGTGCCTTTGCCGTCTATGCATCGGTCGTGCGTCCTCGTGTCCGGTGGCTCGGTACGAGCGACGAGGAGCGGACGGCGACCTACCCCGGAGACGAACTCATCCCCAACGGCCGTCGATACGGCGCAATGGCGACCACCATCGCGGCGCCGCCGGAGCGCGTCTGGCCGTGGCTGGTGCAGATGGGTTGCGACCGGGCCGGCTTCTACAGCTTCGACCGCCTCGACAACGGCGGACGCCCAAGCGCCGACCGCATCCACACGGAGTGGCAGAACCTGCGAGAGAGCAACCGCATCGCTTCGGCTCCCGACGCCAGCCGCTGGTTCGACGTCGCGCTCTTGGTGCCCGAACGGGCTCTCGTCCTACGGGCATCGGTGACCGTCCCGGGGGCGCGCAACTTCGACCCGGCCCACGGATTGCCGCGGGCGTACAGCGACAGCACGTGGGGTTTCTTCCTGCGGCCGACCGTCGACGCGCACACGCGGCTGGTCGTGACCGGCAAGGCGCGCGGGAAGCCGGACGCGCTCATCGCCGTCGCCAACTGGCTGTTCTGGGACCCGGCGCACTGGGTGATGCAACTCAAGCAGTTCGCCGGCCTCCGCCGCCGCGCCGAGTACGTGCCCAACAACCCCGTCGGCGCGCTGGCGAGTGCCGAATGAAGCGCTCGGCGACGCGCCTGCACGCCTGGGTGCATCGGCGCTCGGGCGGGCGCGTCCTCGGGCGCATCGGCGGTCAGCCCGTCCTCCGGCTGCAGACGACCGGGCGCCGCTCCGGCCGGGCCCGCACCCCGCCCGTCCAGTACGGCCGTTGGGGAGGGCTACGTCGTCGCGGCCAGGCCGGTGAAGCTGAGGTCCCAGCTTCCGTAGAGCCAGTTGGGGACGGCGTTGACGTCGGCCGAACGGACGCCCACCGCCTTCGGCCAGAACATCGCCACCGCGGGCGCCAGTTCGACGACCTGGCGGTCGATCGCTGCCCAGGCGTCGGCGCGCGCCTTGGGATCGACCAGCCCCTTGGCCGCGTCGATCGCGCGGTTGATCTTCGGATCGTTGAGCTGCGCGACGTTGCTGTTGCCCTGGGGGTGGATGTTGCGGCCGTGGAACAACGGATCGACGATCGTCTCGGCATCCGGGAAGTCGCGGAACCAGCCGAGGAACGGGCAGACATGGATCTTCTGTGCCGGCTGCCCGCACATCTGGAACATCCGGTCGAGGCTCACGAGGCGCAGGCGCACCCTGAACCCGAGCCGTTGCAGGCTGCGCCGGGCGGAGCGGCCGACGGCCGCGCCGGTGCTGTCGTCGGAGCTCACCGCGGTGATGACGCGGTTGCCGGTGTACCGGCCCGAGCGGTAGCCCGCGCGCCGCAGGTATCTGGCCGCGAGCTTCCGGTCCCCTCGCGGCGCCGCGTAGAGCGGCGAGCCGGTGCCCTTGGTGCCGCCCCCCTCGACGAAGCCGGGCATGTCGGGCGGGATGTAGTGGTTGGCGACCTGTCCGGCGAGGCTGCCGCCGATTGCGTCGAGCATCCCGGCGCGGTCGAAACCCGCGACGACGGCGCGGCGGACGTCGAGGTCGTCGAACGGCATGAGCCGGGTGTTCATCGTCATGTAGTTCGTGCCGCCGCCGGAGATGAAGGTGAACTGCGTGCGATGAGCGGGAAGGTCGCGACGCAGCACCGCACGTGGTGGGGCGAAGTCTCCGTTGACCATCCATTGTCCGGCGATGATCGCCCGGGAGGTCTTGACGAGGTCGGTCCGGCCTTCCCGGATCTGCACCGCGTCGAGCGCGGCGGGCCGGAAGTCGGTTGCGGCGACCCAGTTGGGGTTGCGGACGAGCTGGATGCTGCGACCCGGGCGGTAGCCGACCGTGCGACCCTGCTGATCGTTGGCGATCATGTATGGGCCGGTGGCGACCTGATGCACCCCGTAGGTCGACGGCTTGGCCTTGTCGAAGCTCGCCGCGTAGTCCTGGGGCACCGGCGCGGTCAGCGACAGCACGAGCGCGTTGACGACGAAGCCGCCGCGGGGCTTGGACAACCGCAGGACGAGCGTCAGGTCGTCGGGCGTCTCCAGGCCGGCGATCGCCGTTCCTGGCGCGACCCCCGCGCGCGCGCCGACCAGGTCGCCGAAGTAGGACTCGGCGTAGGGCGTGGCGACGGTCCTGAAGAAGCCGCGCTCGATCGCGTACTTGACGTCGCGCGAGGTCACCTCGCGGTTGACCGGCGGCGAGAAGCGGACACCGGGGCGGAGATGGACGGTGACTGCCCGGCCGTCGCCAGAGACCTCCGGCGGCGCAGCCGCGAGGTCCGGGGCGAGCCCGCCGGGCTGATCGGCTCGGGCGCCCAGCACGGGCCGCTGGGTGGCGGCCGCGACCATGATCCCGAAGGTGTAGTAGGTCACGCCGGGGTCGATCGTGTCGACGTCGCCGGCGGAGAGCACGGTCAGCGTCCCGCCCTGACGAGTCGGCGCGGCGCCGGCCGCCTGTCCGTCGCGAGCGGTCCGCCGCCGGTCGTCGGACGTGGCCGCCGCCGCTGACGCCGCGACGCA
>JAOPZP010000121.1 GCA_025964055.1 Conexibacter sp. | reverse complement strand
CTCGCCGGCGGCGCGGGCGCCGACCGGCTGACCGGCGGCCCGGGCCTCGACGCCATCGGCGCCGTGGACGGCGCCGGCGGCGACGTCGTGTCCTGCGATGCGCGGGACGTCGTTGGCGCGGACACGGGCGATCGCCTGACCGGCTGCACGACGGTGGTGCGGTCGACACGCGGCGTCCCGGCGCCGGTCGCGCCGGCCACCGCCACCGCCGCGCGCGCGACCCGTTCGGGACCAACCGCCCGCTCCCTCGTCCGGCGCGGCGGAGCCCGCGCCGACCGGCTCGTCGGCGGATCCGGACCGGACCGCCTCTCCGGTGGTGCCGGCCGAGACACCATCCGCGGCCTCGCCGGCGACGACCGTCTCCACGGCGACACCGGCAGCGACGTCCTGCTCGGGGGCTCGGGGGCCGACACCGTCCACGGCGACGAGGCGCCCGACCGGCTCGACGGCGGCCCGGGCGACGACCGGCTCTTCGGTGACACGGGCAGCGACGTCCTCGCCGGCGGCGCGGGCGCCGACCGGCTCACCGGCGCGTCGGGGGACGACGCGCTCGACGGCGGCGACGGCGACGACCGGCTGCGCGGCGGCTTCGGGCACGACACGTTGACCGGCGGCGCCGGCGCCGACGTGCTGAACGGCGACGAGGCGCCTGATCGCCTGGACGGAGGACCCGGCGCCGACCGGCTCGACGGCGGCTCGGGCAGCGACGTCGTGGTCGGCGGCGACGGCGACGACCAGCTCGCCGGCGCCTCGGGTCGCGACACGCTCATCGGCGGTCCCGGCGACGACGTCATCGCCATCAACGACCGCGGCTCGGACGTGTCGGTCGACTGCGGCGACGGCACCGACACGCTTGTCGTGGACCCCGCCGGCGCCCCCGGCGGCGCAGCCGACCGGGCGCTGCAGCGCGCCGGCGGGATCGTGGGCTGCGAGCGCGTCGTGGAGGTCGAGCCGGCAGCGGCCGGCGCCCAGACCGGCGTCGTCGTCCTCACCGGCGATCTCGGCGACGCCCGCTTCGGCGGGCCGCTCGACGACAAGCTGCTGGGCGGCTCGGGCGGCGACGTCCTCTCCGGCGGCGCCGGCCGCGACCTGCTCTGGGGCGACCGCGACCCCGGAACCGCCGCGCCCGACCTCCTGCTCGGCGGCGACGGCGCCGACACGATCTACGGTGGCGGCGGCCCCGACGTCCTCCAGGGCGGCCCGGGCGCCGACGTGCTGCAGGGCGACGACGGCGCCGACGTCATCGTCGGCGGCTCGGGCGACGACGCGATCCGGCCGGGCCGGGGCGACGACGTCGTGCGCGCCGGACCCGGCGACGATGTCGTCCACGCGGCCGCCGATGGCCGCGGCGACCGGATCGACTGCGGGCCCGGGCGCGACGTCGCCCACGTCGATCGCGGCGACCGCACGGTGGGCTGCGAGTCGGTCCGGCACGGCTGAGCCTCCGGTACGGCTAGCTCCACTCCTCGTCGTGGCACCGTGACCTTCGCGCGGGCCGCGCGTTCAAAGAGCATGACCCGCAAGAGCCTCCTTCCCCTCGCCCTGATCGCCGTGGTTGCCACCGGTTCCTCTGCCGCCACCGCCGGGGCCGCGATCAAGAACCCCCAGGCCGACGCCGCGATGCGCAAGGGCATCCGCGACGTGGCGCGCATCTCCGCCGGCGGCGCCAAGGCGTCGAAGATCGACATCACGTGCCCGCCGGTCGCGAAGGTCAACCAGCAGCGCAGCTGCACCGGCACGTTCCGGCTGACCAAGAACGGCCGCAGCGCCGACTACACGCTCATCCCCCGCAACCACGTGCTCCGGATCTCCAAGGGCGCGATCGAGTACCGCGTCGCGGCCAAGGCCGATCACAAGGTCAAGGGCCTGCCGGGCTCCACGGACCTCGCGGGCTTCCTGCAGTAGCACCGCTCGGTGGCCGACCGGCAGGTTCCTTGCAGCGCGAGGAGCGGGCCGGTCGGCCCCGAACCAGACACCATGGCCGTCGCCCCGGCACCGCCCGCCTCGCGGGCCCTCGAGCATCACGTGCTCGACTTCCTCGCCTACCTCGAGTTCGAGCGCGGGCTGTCGCGCAACACCCTCGACGCCTACCGCAGCGACCTGCTGCAGTTCGGCCAGCACCTGCGCGCCACGGACACCGACGTCCTCGAGGCCCAGCACAGCGACCTCGCCGGCTTCCTCGATGCCCTGGCCGCCGGGACCGAGGACCGTCCGGCCGCACGGCCCGCCACGCTGCAGCGCAAGGCCGCGTGCCTGCGCTCGTTCTACCGCCACCTGCGCCGCGAGTCGATCCTCTCGCACGACCCGACCGCCGACCTGCGGGCTCCCCGCAAGAGCCAGCGGCTGCCGAAGGTCCTCTCGCGCGGCGACGTCGACCGCCTGCTGCGCGCGCCGACGGGCACCGACCCCAGCGCCCTGCGCGACCGCGCGCTGCTGGAGCTCATGTACGCCTGCGGCCTGCGCGCCAGCGAGGCGATCGACCTCGAAGTGGGCGACCTCGACCTCAAGGCCGGCGTCCTGCGCGCCCGCGGCAAGGGCTCCAAGGAGCGCATGGTCCCGGTGGGCCGGGAGGCGATCGCCGCCGTCACGCTCTACCTGCAGCGCGGACGTCCCTCGCTGACCGCGACCACCGACGATCGGCACCTGTTCGTCAACCGCCGCGGGACCGGGCTGACGCGCCAGGGGCTCTACAAGATCGTCCAGCGCCACGCCCGGGCGGTCGGCATGGAGGACCGCATGAGCCCCCACACGCTGCGCCACACCTTCGCGACCCACTTGCTCGCGGGCGGCTGCGACCTACGCGCCGTGCAGGAGATGCTCGGGCACGCCGACATCGCGACGACCCAGATCTACACCCACCTGTCGGCGGAGCGGCTGAAGGACGTCTATTTCAGCGCGCATCCCCGCGCGGGAGGCTCGGGGACGTGATCGCGACCTCCGCGGGAGGCTCGCTGCAAGAGGCGGATGAACGTCCATTCCGGCATCCGCGCGTGTCACGATGAAGGATCCATGCGCCGACCCGCCTCCTTCGCCCTGACCGCCGTGGCTGCCGCCGCCCTCGTCGCCGGCTGCGGCGGCGACACCTCCTCGCCCGCGAGCTCCAAGGCCATGGTGCCCGTCTCCGACGCCGGCGGCGACTACCCGGCGCACGGCATCAGCTTCACGGCCCCGGCCGGCTGGACCGTCGGCCCAGGCAAGGGCCACCTCGTCGCCACGGCCCAGGCCGGTCAGGCCACCGTCGCCGTCTGGCGCTACCCGCGCGGCCAGAAGCTGCCCAAGAGCAAGGCCGAGCTGCAGGCCGCGCGCGACGCGCTGCTGACCGCGGCGCGCAAGCGCGACGTCACCTTCGAGCAGATCAAGACCGCGCCCACCGTGATCGCCGGCCAGCCGGCCGTGCAGATCCGCGCCCGCGAGCACATCGCCGGGCAGCCGCGCACGGTCCGCTCCACGCACATCTACGCCCACGGCGCGGAGATCGTCATCGATGCCTACGCCGACGCCGACAGCTTCCGGAAGACCGACGCCGCCGTGTTCCGCCCGCTGCTGCGGTCGCTGCGCGTGAGCACGCCCGTGTCATGACCGCGAGGGTCGCCGTCGTCGTGCTGGACGCCTGTGGGGTGGGCGCCCTGCCGGACGCCGCCGACTACGGGGACGCCGGCAGCGACACGCTGCCCCATGTCGCGCTCGCGGTCGGCGGCCTGAACCTGCCCAACCTCGGCCGGCTCGGCCTGGGCAACATCACGAAGATCCTCGGCGTGCCCGCGGCCTCCGCGCCCGCGGTCCACGGCCGCCTGCACCCGCTCGGCCCGGGCAAGGACTCGACGACCGGCCACTGGGAGCTCATGGGCGCCGTCACGCCCGCGCCGCTGCCGACCTACCCCGGCGGCTTCCCGCCCGACGTCGTGGCGCGCATCGAGCAGGTCAGCGGCCACACGTTCTGCTGCAACCGCCCCTACAGCGGCACCGCGGTCATCGACGACTTCGGCGAGCACCACCTGCAGACCGGCGAGCTGATCCTCTACACCTCGGCCGACTCGGTCCTGCAGATCGCGGCCCACGACGAGATCCTGCCCGAGCCGGAGCTGCACGCGGTCTGCGAGGCGATCCGCGGCGTGATGGTCGGCGAGCACGCAGTCGGGCGCGTGATCGCCCGGCCGTTCACCGGGCGCCCGGGTGCGTTCGAGCGCACCACGGGCCGGCGCGACTTCTCGGTCGACCCGCCGTCGCGCACCTACCTCGACGAGCTGCACGACGACCGCGTCCCGGTGCACAGCGTGGGCAAGGTGCACGACCTCTTCGCCGGGCACGGCATCGACGTCGCGCACAAGGGCAAGACCAACGAGCAGGCGCTGGGAGCGACGACCGACCTGCTCCGCACGCTCGAGCGCGGGCTGATCTTCACCAACCTGGTCGAGACCGACCAGCTCTACGGCCACCGCAAGGACGTCGAGGGCTTCCACGCCGCGCTGCGCGAGATCGACGAGGCCGTGGGGGAGTGGGTGCGCCTCCTGCGCCCCGAGGACCTCCTGATCCTCACCGCCGACCACGGGGTCGACCCCGACACCGACCACAGCGACCACACCCGCGAGTATGTCCCGCTGCTGGCCGTCTACGCCGACGGCGACGCCCACCGCCACGACGGCCCGATGGCCGACGTCGGCGCGACCGTCCTGCAGTGGCTCACGGGCCGGGAGGTCCCCGAGATCCCGGGCGCGCCGATCACCGGCGGCGGCTTCAGCGCCGCCGATGCGCTGAGCGCGATCCCGCCGGCGTAGCGGCGTCCCACCCGCCGCCTACCCTGATGGGCAGCGATGCCCGAGCTGCCCGAAGTCGAGACGATCCGCCGTCAGCTGGCGCCCCATCTGGAGGGGCGGGTCCTGGAGCGCCTGGAGATCCCCGACGCGCGCTGGTGCGCGCCGGTCGGTCCGGCCGATCTCGGCGAGGCGCTGCAGGGGCGGCGCATCGAGCGCCTCAGCCGCCGCGGCAAGTACTTCATCTTCGAGCTCGAGGACGAGGTCTTCCTGCTCGTCCACCTGCGGATGACCGGGACGCTGCTGCTGGACTGCGCGCCCGACACGCCCTACCAGCGCGTGATCTTCACGCTCGACGACGGCCACGTGCTGCGCTTCTGCGACCCGCGCCGGTTCGGCACGGGCGAGCTGGCGCTGGGCGCCGAGGCGCTGGAGGCGTTCTTCGCCGGACGGCTGGGCATCGAGCCGCTGGGGCCGGAGCTGACCGGCGCGCGGCTGCGGGCCTTGGCGCGCGGGCGCCGCGCGCCGATCAAGGCGTTCCTGCTGGACCAGCGCCACATCGCCGGCGTGGGCAACATCTACGCCGACGAGGCGCTGTTCCGGGCGCGGATCCACCCGTTGCGGCCCGCCGGGAAGCTGACGGTCACGCAATGCGCAGCGCTGGCCGAGGCGGTGCAGGTCACGCTGGCGGCGGGCATCGACGCGGGCGGCTCGACGATCGACGACTTCCGCCATCCCGACGGCGTGTCGGGCTCGTTCCAGAACGAGTTCCTGGTGCACCTGCGCCGCGGGGAGCCGTGCCACACCTGCGGCACGACGGTCATCAAGATGGTCGCGGCCGGCCGCGGGACCTACGTGTGCGAGTCCTGCCAGCCCCGACCGCGGGTCAGGCGGCGGCCTTGAGCAGCTCGGCCAGCGCGCCCGACCGGTCGGTGCCGCCGCCGATCAGGCCGCGGCGTTCAGCAGGAGCGCCAGTTCGCCCGACCGGTCGGCGGCCAGGGTCTCCTGGAACCCGCCGACGAGCGTCTCGCCGACGATGACCTGGGGGAAGCTCATCATGCCGGTCAGCGCCAGCAGCTCCGCGCGGCCGTCCGGGTCCCGTGCGAGGTTGATCTCCTCGAACGCGATCTGGCGGGCGTTCAGCAGCTGCTTGACCCGCCCGCAGAACGAGCACGGGTCGGTGGTGTAGACGATGACGTTGGCCATTGCTTCACTAAGGATAGCGACGGTTTCCGGGCCACCGGCCCAGGCAGGCGCATGTCCGGACCGCTGAAGACCGAGGCCGTCGTCCTGCGCTCGATGCGCTTCGGCGAAGCCGACCGGATCCTGCATCTCTACACCCCGGAGCGTGGGCGGATCTCCGCGATCGCCAAGGGCGTGCGCAAGACGCGCAGCCGCTTCGGCGGGCGCCTGGAGCCGTTCTTCCGGCTCCGGCTCGTCCTGCACGAGGGCCGCTCGGACCTGCTGACGGTGACCAGCGCCGAGACCGTCAGCGCGTTCCCGCGCCTGCGCGAGGGCGGCCCGACGCTCGACGCCGCCGCCCGCGCCTGCGACGCCGTCAACCGCCTCTTCGGCGAGGCAGAGCCGCAGCCGCCGGTCTTCCACCTGCTGTGCAACGAGCTCGGGCTGCTGGAGGCCGACGCGCGGCACGCCGACCTCGCCAACCAGCTGGCGTTCCGGCTCAAGCTGCTGGTCGCCGCGGGCTTCGCGCCCCAGCTGGCGGCCTGCGCGGCGTGCGGCGAGCGTGAGCACCTGGTCGGCTTCAGCGGCTCCGACGGCGGCGTGGTCTGCGGCTCCTGCGAGGCGGGCGGCTTCCCGCTGGCCGAGGAGGCCCACGCGTTCATGACCGACGCCCTGGCGCGGCCGCTGGCCGATGCCCCGGCGGGGTCGCCGCGGGCGCTGCGCCAGGCCGAGCGAGCCATCGCCGAGACGGTCGAGCACCACGCCCACGTTCGTTTGCGCGCGGCCTCACACGGATAGGGTTGGGCGCCATGGGGAGCGCCGACGGCACGTCTGACAAATGGGTCTACGAGTTCGCCGAGGGGTCGCGCGAGATGCGCGACCTGCTGGGCGGCAAGGGCGCCAACGTCGCCGAGATGACACGCGTCCTGGGGCCCGAGCGCGTGCCCGCGGGGTTCACGATCACCACCGAGGCGTGCGTGGCCTACATGAAGGCCGACCAGACGTTCCCCGACGGGCTCGACGAGCAGGTCGCGACCGCGCTGGCCGCGCTGGAGGAGCACGCCGGCAAGGCGCTGGGCGACGCCGAGGACCCGCTGCTGGTCTCGGTGCGGTCGGGCGCGCGGGAGTCGATGCCCGGGATGATGGACACGGTCCTCAACCTGGGGCTCAACGACGAGTCGGTGGAGGGCCTGGCGCGCAAGACCGAGAACGAGCGCTTCGCCTGGGACTCCTACCGGCGCTTCGTGCAGATGTACGGCAACGTGGTCGTCGGCATCGAGGGCTCGCGCTTCGAGGAGGCGATCAAGGAGGCCAAGCAGGCCCGCGGCGTCAAGGACGACACCGAGCTCGACGTCGACGCGCTCCGCGAGCTGACCCAGACGTTCAAGGGGTTCTACGACTTCCCGGACGATCCGCAGGCGCAGCTGCAGGGCGCGATCCGGGCGGTCTTCGACTCCTGGGTCGGCGACCGCGCGGTCTCCTACCGGCGGATCAACCACATCCCCGACGAGTGGGGCACGGCGGTCAACGTCCAGCAGATGGTCTTCGGCAACAAGGGCGACACGAGCGGCAGCGGCGTCGCGTTCTCGCGCGACGAGGTCACCGGCGCGCCGGAGCCCTCCGGCGACTTCCTGCCCAACGCCCAGGGCGAGGACGTGGTGTCGGGCGTGCGCACGCCGCGCGACATCGGTGAGCTGAAGGAGTGGCAGCCCGCGGTCCACGAGCAGTTGATGGACATCCTGCGGACGCTGGAGGGGCACTACGGCGACATGCAGGACACCGAGTTCACGGTGGAAGAGGGCACGTTGTACATGTTGCAGACGCGCAACGCCAAGCGCCCGGCGCAGGCCGCGGTGCGCTTCGCGGTCGACGCGGTCGGCGAGGGACTGCTGGACAAGGGCGGCGCGCTGGCGACGATCGAAGCCGAGAAGCTCGACGCGCTGCTGCACCCGACGTTCGACCCCAAGGCCGAGTTCCGGGTGCTCGCCAAGGGCGTCGCGGCGTCGCCGGGCGCGGCCAAGGGCGAGATCGTGTTCTTCGCCGACGACGCGGTGGCCGCGGCGGCCGACGGGCGCGACGTCGTGCTCGTGCGCCAGTTCACCGAGGCCGAGGACGTCGCCGGGTTCCACGCGGCGCAGGGCGTGCTGACCTCCGAGGGCGGGAAGGCCTCGCACGCGGCGCTGGTCGCCCGCGGCATGGGCGTGCCGGCGGTGACGGGCGCCGGATCGCTGGAGATCGACGTCAAGGCCGGCGAGGTCCGGCTGGACGGCGAGGTGGTGCTGCGCAAGGGCGAGCAGGTGGCGATCGACGGCACCACGGGGTGCATCACGACCGACGACGTGCCGCTGGTCGACCCCGAGATGAGCGAGGAGTTCCGCACCGTCCTGGGGTGGGCCGACGAGCTGCGGCGCCTGGACGTGCGGACCAACGCCGACACGCCCGAGGACGCGCGCAAGGCGCGCGAGTTCGGCGCCCAGGGCATCGGCCTGTGCCGGACCGAGCACATGTTCTTCGGCGAGGACCGCCACGAGAAGATGGTGCAGGTGATCCTCGCCTCCGACGACGAGCAGCGCCGCGTCGCGCTGGACGAGCTGCTGGGCCCGCAGCAGTCGGACTTCGAGGGGATCTTCGAGGCGATGGACGGCCTGCCGGTGACCATCCGGCTGCTCGACCCGCCGCTGCACGAGTTCCTGCCCAAGCTGCACGACGTCGAGGCCGAGCTGGAGCGGGCGCGGGTCGAGCGCTCCGACGACCTGCCGCGGCTCGAGCACACCTTCGAGCGCGTCCGCGCGCTGCAGGAGGTCAACCCGATGCTCGGCACGCGCGGCGTCCGCCTCGGGATCCTCTACCCGGCGATCTACGAGATGCAGATCGAGGCGATCTTCCGGGCGCTGGTCGCCGCCCGGGGACGCGACGTCGACGTGCACGTCGAGGTCATGGTCCCGCTGGTCGACTACCGGCGCGAGCTCGAGCTCCTGCGCGAGCTGATCGAGCGCGTCGCCGGCCGCCACGACCTGACCCGGGGCGACGACTACTCGATCGGCACGATGATCGAGCTGCCGCGCGCCTGCCTGCGCGCCGACGAGATCGCCCACGAGGCCGACTTCTACTCGTTCGGCACCAACGACCTCACGCAGACCGCGCTCGGGTTCTCACGCGACGACATCGAGGGCCGGATCCTCGCGCGCTACATCGAGATGCGGGTCTTCGACCGCTCGCCGTTCGAGACGCTCGACGGGCCGGGCGTCGGCCAGCTCGTCCGCATGGGTGCGTGGCTGGGGCGCAAGACCAAGCCGGAGCTGAAGCTGGGCGTGTGCGGCGAGCACGGCGGCGACCCCGACTCCATCGACTTCTTCCATCACTCGGGGATGGACTACGTGTCGTGCTCGCCCTACCGCGTGCCGGTCGCCCGCGTGGCGGCGGCCCAGGCCGCGGTGCGTGACGTCGATCCGGATCTGGCCGGGCGATGAAGCTGACCGCGTCGGTGTTCGGAATCGGACCCACCCGCCCCCGAAGGCGCGCGATCAAGCTCGGCATCGACCCGGAGCGCCTGCCGCCGGGCCAATCGCCGACGGTGAAGTGGCCGGTGCTGACGGTCGGCCCGACGCCGTCGGTCGAGCTCGAGCGGTGGTCGCTGGCGGTCTACGGCGACGTCGAGGAGCCGTTCGGGGTGCGCTGGGACGAGTTGCAGGCGATGGAGCAGGTGCAGCAGGTCAGCGACCTGCACTGCGTGACGCGCTGGTCGCGCTTCGACACGGCGCTGGTGGGCGTGCGCGTGCGCGACCTGCTGGACCGGGCCCGGCCGCGGGCGTC
>JAOPZP010000115.1 GCA_025964055.1 Conexibacter sp. | reverse complement strand
CGAGGCCGAGGAGGTCGTCGGCGAGCACCGCCAGGCGCTCGGCCTGCCGCGAGACCGCGGCGGCGCGCGCCCGGGCGCGCTCGAGGTCGGGCTCGTCGCCGGCGAGCTCCTCCTCCAGCAGCTCGGCCGTTCCGCGCAGGGAGGCGACCGGCGTGCGCAGCTCGTGCGACGCGGTCGACAGGAACGCCTGGCGGCCGCGCTCCTGGGCCTGCAGCCGCGTGCGCATGAGCTCGAGCGCGCGCGCCACCTCGCCGACCTCGTCGGAGCCGCCGTCGACGTCCAGCGGCTGGTCGATGCCCTCCTCCGCCAGGCGCCGCGCGCCGCGGCGCAGGTTCTCCATCCGCCGCAGCAGGCCGAAGCTCAGCGCCGCCCCGAGCGCGATGGCGACCGCCAGCCCGACGCCGCCGGCCACCGGCAGCGCCCGCCGGACGACGGCCACCGCCGCGCGCTGATCGCCCAGCGACTTGCGCAGCACGATCGTGCGGACGCCCGCCCGGGTCTGGACGGGCGCCACGACGATCGCCTCACGGTTGGTGACGCTCTGGCGCACGTCGCCGGCGCGCGCGTAGCCGGCGTCCGCGAGGCGCTCCGGCTTGCCCGAACCCGGCTCGCGGCGCTCGGGATCGGTGTCGGCCAGCTCGACGCCGTGCGCGTCGAACAGCGCCACCCGGGCGCCGGTGCGGCCCGCGAGCTGGTGGACGATGTGGCGCGGTTGCGTCGCCCCGGGACGCAGGTCGGCGGGCGGCAGCCGCGTCAGCCCCAGGCCGGCGGTCCGGGCCAGCGCGCGCAGGTCGTGGAGGCGATCCTGCGCGAGCCGGTGATCCAGCGGGGGCACGAGCAGGCCGATCGCCGCGGCCAGCGTGACCGCGCTGCCCGCCACCAGCGCAAGCGCGAGCCGGAAGCGCAGGCCGAACACGACGTCTCACCGGTCCATCCGGTAGCCGGCGCCGCGGACGGTGACGATCCCGCTGCCGTCGCCGCCGGCGGCGTTGAGCTTGTCGCGAAGATGATGCACATGCACGTCGATGGCGCGCGGGTCGCGGAACGCGTGGCCGCCGAAGACCGCGTCGAGCAGCTGCTGGCGGGAGAGCAGGCGGCCCTCGGCGGCCAGCAGCGCGCGCAGGATCTCGAACTCCGAGAAGGTCAGCGGCAGCTCGGCGCCGTCGACCTCCGCGCGGCGCGCGTCGCCGTCGACCCGCAGGGCGCCGAGCTGCAGGACCGGGCGGGGCGGCGTCGAGCGCTGGACGCGGCGCAGCACCGCGCGCACGCGGCTGCGCAGCTCGGCGATCCCGACGGGCTTGGTGACGTAGTCGTCGGCGCCGGCCTCGAGGACGAGCACCGTGTCGGCCTCGCCCTCGCGTGCCGTCACCGCCACCACGTGCGCGTCGTCGCCCGCCGCGCGCAGCCGGCGGCAGACCTCGACGCCGTCGGGTCCCGGGCCGAGCGCGAGGTCGAGGAGCACGAGGTCGAACGCCGCCTCGGCCAGGGCGTCGAGCGCCGCGTGGCCATCGGCGGCCGCCACCACGACGTGGCCGTCGGAGGACAGTGCGCCGACCATGACCTCGCACAAGTCGGCGTCGTCCTCGACGACGAGCACGCGGCCTTCGAGCCTCACGCCTTCGCGCAGCACGCGGCCAACGGTAGTCGGCCGTGCGCGCCCCTTGGCACAGCACAACACGATCCCAACACCACGGCCAGGCACGGGCAACGACCACTTGGCAGGCGGTTCAGCCGGCGGCCCGATGCTGCAGGACATGAACCCCCTGCCGCAGCCGACGGTCGCCGGGCCGCTCGGCCGCCTCTCCGGATTGACGATCGTGCTGCCGTGCCACGACGAGGCCGCCAACGTCGAGCGGGCCATCGACGAGGCGACGCGCGCGGCCCGGCGCGTCGCCGACGCCCACGAGATCGTGATCGTCGACGACGGCAGCCGCGACGCCACGTGGGCGCTGGCCACGGCACGGGCGTCGGCAGACTCGCGGGTGCGCGTGCTCGTCCACCCGCGCAACCGCGGCTACGGCGCTGCGCTGCGCACGGGGTTCGCCGCGGCCCGCATGGAGTGGGTGTTCCTCACCGACGCCGACCTGCAGTTCGACCTCGACGACCTCGACTCCGTCCTGGCGCTCGCGCCCGCGTGCGACCTCGTCGCCGGCTACCGGCTGCACCGCGCCGACCATCTGCACCGGCGGCTGAACGCCGCGGCGTGGAACGCGCTGGTCCGCCGCGCCTTCGACCTGCCCGTCCGCGACGTCGACTGCGCCTTCAAGCTGATCCGCCGTGACGTGCTGGAGCACACGCTGCTGACGGCCGACGGCGCCATGGTGAGCACCGAGCTGCTCGTGCGCGTCCGCGCGGCCGGCGCGGAGATCGCGGAGCTGGGAGTGACGCACCGCCCGCGCACCGCGGGACGGTCGTCGGGCGCCAACCCGGCGGTCGTGCTGCGCGCCTTCCGCGAGCTGCGGGCGCTGCGCGCCCAGCTGCGGGCCGAAGCTGCGCCGGCCAGGCGCCCGGCGCCGCGCGCCCGGGCCGTATAGCTGCCTGAGATGGCCGCTTCTGCGGCGCCG
>JAOPZP010000039.1 GCA_025964055.1 Conexibacter sp. | reverse complement strand
CGGACGTTCCCCCGCGGCCGCGTGACCAGAAGCGCGCGGTCAGGCGCCGTACCGCGGCGGCGGCGGCGCCGCCGCGCTCACGGCGCCTGCGTGCGCGCGGTGATCGGCGAGATCGCCTGGAGCACCTCGGTCGCCAGCCGCGGGCCGTCGGCGGGCTGCGCCGGGGTCGCTGCGATGCGCACGACCACCTCGTCGCCGTCGATCTCCTCGAGCGTCACGCTCGGCGGGGACCGCAGCGGCGTCTGCACCGTCTGCTCCAGGCGCTCCTGCACGTCGGCGGGCGTCGCGCCCGGCCGCAGCCGCGCGCGCAGGTCCACCCCGGTCGGCTCGCGCAGCGGGACGACGGCGACGCTCAGCACCACCGAGTTGGGCACCATGATGGAGTCCTCGCCGCGGGCCAGGATCGTGTAGAGCAGCCCGAACGAGCTGACCAGGCCCTCCACCGATCCGGCGAGCCCTCCGCCCTGCATCCGGACGCGCTCGCCGACGCGGAACGGCCGCGCGCTCACCAGGACGGTCCCGGCGATGAGGTTGCCCAGCGTCTGCTGGGCCGCGAGGCCGACGACCACCGCGGTGAAGGCGCCGCTGAGCGCGATCGTCTGCGGGTCGAGCTTGGCGATCCGCAGCGCGACGACCACCGCGACCACGATCGTCGCGAGGCGGATGAGGAAGCCGACGGTCCCGGCCGTCGCCGGCTCCAGGTAGCGGAAGAGGATCGGGCCGAGGGAGCGGCCGACGTCGCGCGCGACCTGCCAGCCGAGGACGACCAGGGCGATCGCGGTGCCGGCGCGCACGACCGTGTCCCACTGCGAGCCGAACAGCTGGATGCGGTAGTTGTAGACCAACAGGACCGCGGCGACGGTCGGCGCCAGGACCAGGAGCTGGATCCGCGCGCGCTTGACCGCCCGGCGGCTGAGCTGGCGCGCCAGCCCCGACTCCAGCCACTGGTGACCGCGGGTGTCGCGCAGGCGCGGCCGCATCGCTCGGACCGACGGCGACAAGGGTGGGCGGCGCCCCCTAGGCCGCCGCGCTGAGCTCGCCGAGCTGCGCCTCGCGCTTGTGCAGGTCGGCGACGGCGAAGTGGCCGGCCTGCAGGCTGCCGGGCGCGACCAGCAGCGTGCGGCCGAGCATCCCGGTCATCCGCTCGCCACCGCAGACGACCAGCCGCGCGCGGTACGTCGCGACCAGTTGGGCCAGCACCTCGCTGCCGGCGGTGTGCAGCCCCTTGTGCGCGGGCGGCGTGGAGAACAGCAGGACGGGCTGCAGGTCGTCGAACTCGCCGACGATCCGCAGGCGGTACTCGGCCTCCCAGCGCGGATAGCGCAGCTGCTGCAGCTCGTCGCGCGAGCCCTCGGGGTCGTCGTCGACCGCGCCGCCGAGGCCGGCGACCAGCGTGTGCCCGTCGGAGGTGAGCGTGGCGGTGCCGTGCACCCCGCGCAGGTCGGGATGGACGGTCGCCGCGTCGTGGGCCTCGCGCAGGTAGTAGGCCACCGGCGCGTCGCCGGGCCCCGGGACCCAGAACGTCGGCAGGCCGCCCGCGCCGAGCGCGCGGAACACCGCGCGATGGCTCTCGCGGGTCCCGCCCGCGGCGAGGTCGCCCACCACGGCGACGCCGTCGACCTCGAGCTCGGCCGCCGACCCGAGCAGGCGCTCGATCGCGCCGACGTCGCCTCGGGGATCGGCGGCGCAGAGGATCCGGGTGAGGCGGTGGGAGGCCATCGTCTCGGGCGGTAGGTCGCCCCGGCTTCCGGGCAAGCGGTCCGCGCGGTTGCCGCGGCCGCGCCCCGGCCTACCGACGTTCCCAGGGCGACATGGACCACGACACCTTCCTCGACCTGGTGGCCCGCGAGGCCGCCCTCGATCGTGAGCACGCCGAGCGGGCCGCGCGCGCGACGCTCGAGACGCTCGGCGAGCGCATCGACCGCGAGGAGGCGCGCCAGCTCGCGGCGCAGCTGCCGCCCGAGGTCGCGCCGTGGATCGCCACGACCACGTCCGCGGAGGGCTTCGACCAGGATGAGCTCCTGCGTCGCGTCGCGGAGCGCGCCGGCCTGGACCTGCCGGCAGCGCGCGGCGCCGCCGCGGCGGTCTTCGACGCCCTGGCCCAGGCGGTCTCCCGCGAGGAGTGGGACGACGTGGTCGCCGAGCTGCCCCGCAGCTTCGCGCCGCTGCTGCCGCGCGGACGGTACGTCGAGGTGGTCGACCTCGACACGTTCCTCGGCGCGGTCGCCGAGCACGCCGGCGTGGAGCGTGACCGGGCCCGCCGCGCCGCCGAGGCGGTCCTGGAGACCCTCGCCGAGCGGATCGCGGGCGGGGAGGTCGACGACCTCGTCGAGCGACTGCCGCTGGAGCTGCACGAGCCCTTGCGCCGTGGCCGCGACGCGTCGGGCGGCCAGGCCCAGCGCCTGGAGCTCGCCGCGTTCCTGCACCGCGTCGCCGAGCGCGAGGGGACGAGCGACCCCGAGGCCGCCCAGCACGCCCGCGCGGTGCTCGCCGCGCTGCACGAGACGGTCGGCGACGCCGAGTTCCGCGACGTCACGGCGCAGCTTCCCCCGGACTACGTCCGTGCGCTGGCACGCTGACCACCCGTCCGCCAACCACCCATCGGGCCGTCCGCCGTTCGCTGATCGGTCCGGTGGCGCCTGCCATACTCCCGGCGCGTGGCCGCAGGGGCGGCGTGGAGAGGAGGGGGAGGCTGAACATGAAGCGTTCTGACGTGCCGGACGCGCTGCGCGGGGGCGGCTCGCGCCAGCGTGCGGAGGAGCTCGCGTTGGCGACCTCACGACTCCATCAGGCTGAACGCTTGGCGCGTGTAGGGAGCTGGGAGCTCGACGTCGAGTCCGGTCACGTCGAGATCTCGCTGGGGATCCGGCGCATCATCCACGCCGACGCCCGGCAGCAGTTCGACCTCGGAACGCTCCTCGCGCTGGTCGACGCGTACGACCGCGAGCGCGTCGCCGCCGAGGTCAGCGCGGTGATCGCCGACGGCGGCCAGCTGCGCACCGAGTTCGGCCTGACCACGCTGGAGGGCGTCGCCCGCACGATCCTGCTCCGCGCCGAGGTCGACGCCGGAGGGGCCGCCGGCGTGCTCCGCGGCGCCGCGCTGGACACGACCGAGCTGCGCGACGCCGAGAGCGCGCGCAGCGCCTCGGAGAACCTGTTCACCCAGGGCTTCGACAGCGCGCCGATCGGCATGGCGCTTACGGACCCGCGCACCGGCCGCTACCTGCGCGTCAACGACGCCGCGTGCCGGCTCATCGGGCAGTCGCGGGAGGAGCTGCTGCAGACGTCGTTCGCCGACGTCGCCGATCCCGAGGACGCCGAGCGCGAGCGCAGCGCGCGCGAGGCCATGCTCAGCGGCGAGCTCGACGGCTTCGAGGCCGAGAAGCGCTACGTCCACGCCGACGGCACCTCGACCTGGTCGGCGCTGACCGTCGGCGCCATCCACGGCCCCGGCGGCGAGGTGCGCGCCTTCATCTCCCACGCCGTCGACATCACGGCCCGCAAGGAGCGCGAGCTGCAGCTGCAGGCCCAGGCCGCGGACGCGGGCTGGCTGTCGCGCATCCGCGCAGGCCTGCAGCAGGACCGCTTCGTCCTGCACGCCCAGCCGATCATCGACCTGGCGACCGGGGACACCATCCAGCAGGAGCTGCTCATCCGCCTGCGCGGCGACGACGGCGGGATCATCGCCCCGGGCGCGTTCCTGCCCGCCTCCGAGCGCTACGGCCTGATCTCGACCATCGACCGCTGGGTCGTGCAGAAGGCCGCACGGATCGCCGCGACCGGCGCAGCCGTCGAGATCAACCTCTCGGCCGCGTCGCTGGGCGACCGCGCCACGCTCACCTCGATCGAGACCGCGCTGGCCGACACGGGCGCCGACCCGTCGCTGCTGGTCTTCGAGATCACCGAGACCGCGCTGGTCGATCGCATCGACGACGCGCGGCGCTTCGCCGAGCGCCTCACCGAGCTCGGCTGTCGCTTCGCGCTCGACGACTTCGGCACCGGCTACGGCACGCTCACCTACCTCAAGCACCTGCCCGTCCACTTCATCAAGATCGACGTCGACTTCGTCCGCGACCTCCTGCGCAGCGACCACGACGAGCGGGTCGTGCGCAGCATCGTCAGCCTCGCGCGCGAGTTCGGGCTGAAGACCGTCGCCGAGGGCATCGAGGACGAGCCCACGCTGCACCGTCTGCGCGAGCTGGGCGTCGACCACGGGCAGGGCTACTTCCTGGGACGCCCCGCCCCCATCGCCGTCCCCTGAAGTCGCAGCCGATCAGGCCGTCGCCCCGACCGGGGGCTCGCGGCGGCTCGCGCCGTCGCCCTCCGCCGGCCCGGACTCCCAGCGGATCGACAGCTCGCCGTCGGCCACGTCGACGGAGATCGTCGCGTCGTCGTGGATGTCGCCGGCCACCAGCGCCCGGGCGATCCGCGTCTCGACCTCGCGCTGGATGTAGCGGCGCAGCGGCCGGGCGCCGTACACGGGGTCGAAGCCCTCGCGGGCGATGAACCGCCGGGCGGGCTCGGTGACCTCCAGGGCGATGCGCCGGTCGGCCAGGCGGGCGGCCACGGATTCGAGCTGCAGCTCGACGATCCGCTCGATCTCGGTCAGCGTGAGCGGCTTGAACAGCACGGTCTCGTCGATGCGGTTCAGGAACTCGGGGCGGAAGCGCTCGCGCAGCTCCTGGAAGACGCGATCGCGGGCATCGGGCCGGATCTGCCCCTCGTCGTCGAGGCCCTCGATCAGGTACTCGGACCCGATGTTGGAGGTCATGATCACCACCGTGTTGCGGAAGTTGACCGTCCGCCCCTGGGAGTCGGTCAGGCGCCCGTCGTCCAGCAGCTGCAACAGCGTGTTGAACACGTCGGGGTGCGCCTTCTCGATCTCGTCGAGCAGCACCACCGAGTACGGCTTGCGCCGCACCGCCTCGGTGAGCTGGCCGCCCTCCTCGTAGCCGACGTAGCCGGGAGGCGCGCCGACCAGGCGGCTGACGGTGTGGCGCTCCTGGTACTCGGACATGTCGAGCCGGACGATGTTGTCCTCCGTGTCGAACAGCGTCGCGGCCAGCGCGCGCGACAGCTCGGTCTTGCCGACGCCGGTCGGGCCCAGGAACAGGAACGAGCCGATCGGGCGGCGCGGGTCCTTGACGCCCGCGCGGGCGCGGATCACCGCGTCGGCGACGAGCCGGACCGCCTCGTCCTGCCCGATGACGCGCTCGTGCAGCACCTCGTCGAGGCGCAGCAGCTTCTCGCGCTCGCCCTCCATCAGGCGCGTGATCGGGATGCCCGTCCAGCGCGCGACGACCTCGGCGATCTCGTCGGCGGTGACCTCCTCGCGCAGCAGCCGCCCGGCGGTGCCCGGAGCCGCCTTCTCCTCCAGGCGCTCCTCCTCGGCGTGCAGGCGCTGCTCGAGCTGCGGCAGCTTGCCGTGGCGCAGCTCGGCGACGCGGTTGAGGTCGTAGGCGCGCTCGGCCTCCTCGATCTGGCGTCGCACCTCCTCGATCTCCGCGCGCAGCGCCTGCAGCTTCTTGATGGCCTGGCGCTCGGCCTCCCACTGCGCGGTCATCGCGTCGGCCTGCGCACGCAGGTCGGCCAGCTCCTTGCGCAGCGCCTCCAGACGCTGCCGGCTGGCCTGGTCGGTCTCCTTCTCCAGCGCGGCCTCCTCGATCTCCAGCTGCATCACGCGGCGGGTGATCTGGTCGAGCTCCTGGGGCATCGAGTCGATCTCGGTGCGGATGACCGCGCAGGCCTCGTCGACCAGGTCGATGGCCTTGTCGGGGAGGAAGCGATCGGTGATGTAGCGGTCCGACAACGTCGCGGCCGCGACGACCGCGGCATCCTGGATCCGCACGCCGTGGTGGACCTCGAAGCGCTCCCGCAGCCCGCGCAGGATCGAGATGGTGTCCTGCACCGACGGCTCGTCGACCACGACGGGCTGGAAGCGCCGCTCCAGCGCCGCGTCCTTCTCGATGTACTTGCGGTACTCGTCGAGCGTCGTGGCGCCGATGCAGTGCAGCTCCCCGCGGGCGAGCATCGGCTTGAGCATGTTGCCGGCGTCCATCGAGCCCTCGGCGGCGCCCGTCCCGACGACCGTGTGCAGCTCGTCGATGAACATCAGGATGCGCCCCTCAGCGGCCTTGACCTCCTGCAGGACGGCCTTCAACCGCTCCTCGAACTCGCCGCGGAACTTCGCACCGGCGACCAAGGACCCCATGTCGAGCGCGAAGATCGTCTTGTCGCGCAGGCCCTCGGGCACGTCGCGGCGCACGATGCGCTGGGCGAGGCCCTCGATGATCGCGGTCTTGCCGACCCCCGGGTCGCCGACCAGCACCGGGTTGTTCTTGGTCTTGCGCGAGAGGATCTGGACGACGCGGCGGATCTCCTCGTCGCGGCCGATCACCGGGTCCATCTTGCCCTGCCGGGCCTCGGCGACGAGGTCGCGCCCGTACTTCTCCAGCGCCTCGTAGGAGCCCTCGGGCATGTCGCTGGTCACCCGCTGGCTGCCGCGCACCTCGGTGAGCACCTGCAGGAACCGGTCGGCCGTGACGCCGGCCTCGGTCAGCAGCCGGCCGCCCGCCGACTGCGTGCCGGTGGCCAGGATGGCCAGGAGGAGGTGCTCGACCGAGACGTAGTCGTCCTTGAGCCGCTGGGCCTCCTTCTCGGCGTCGTCGAGCACGAGCGTCAGCGGACGCGAGATCCGGATCTGGCTGCCGTCGGCGCCGCCGCCCGACACGCGCGGGCGGCGCTCGAGCTGCTGCTGCAGCGCGGTGTGCAGCGGCTCGGGGGCGACGTCGAGGCGGGTCAGCAGCCGCGGGATGAGCCCGTCGGGCTGCTCGATCAGCGCGAGCAGGAGGTGATCGACGTCGATCTCGGTGTGGCCGTAGCGCAGCGCCTTGGTCTGGGCGTCGTGCAGCGCCTCCTGCGACTTCTGGGTCAGGCGGTTGGGGTCCATGTGATCACCTCGGGTGTCGTCCGTTGGATGGCGAGCGGGCGAGCCGTCGCTCCAGGTCGTCGATGCGCGCGAGCAGGTCGCAGGCCAGCACGGCGCCGGCGAAGTTCAGCCCCAGGTCGCGCCGCAGCCGCACCGCGCGCGCCAGCTGCGCGGCGGCGTCGTCGGGGAACGGTGGGGCGATCAGGCCGAGGCGGATCAGCTGGCGCACGGTGTCGGGATGCAGCCCGGCGTCGCGCGCGAGCCGCTCGACCGACGACCGGTACCCCGCCGGCTGGAGGACCAGGAGGCTCACGTCTGCGCTCGCGGGTCGAAGTCCGACACGTCGGCGAGCTCCTCGAAGAGCTTGCGCTCCTGGCGGCTCAGCTTCTTGGGCACCATGATCTTGACGATCGCGTAGAGGTCGCCGCGGCGGCCGTCGCGCTCGGGCCAGCCCTCCCCCTTCAGCCGCAGCCGCGTGCCGCTGGAGGAGCCGCCCTTGACCTTGACGCGCGCGGTGTCGCCGTCGATGAGCGGCACGGGCACGGTGGCGCCGAGCGCCGCCTCCCACGGGGCGACGGGCAGGTCCACCTCGATGTTGTCGCCGACCAGGCGGAAGCGCGGATGGGGCACGAGGCGGACGCGGAGCAGGAGGTCGCCGCTGGGGCCGCCGCCGACGCCGGCGGCACCCTCGCCGGCGAGCCGGATCCGCTGGCCCTCGCGGACGCCCGGCGGGATCGTCACGTCGTAGTCGCGGCCGTCGCTGAGCTGGAAGTGGCGCGAGCCGCCCCGGAAGGCCTCCTCGAGCGTGAGGTCGATCGTCGCCTCGTGGTCGCCGCCGCGGAGCGAGAAGCCGTCGCCGCCGCCCCGCCGGCGGCGGCCGCCGGCACGGGAGGAAGCGCGGCCGCCGCCGAACAGGCTCTCGAAGATGTCGCCGAGGTCGCCCTCGGCCGCCCCGCCGCCGCCGAAGCCGGCGAAGCCGCCGTCGAAGCCCTCGAAGCCCTGGGGGCCGCCGCCGCGCGGCCCGCCGCCACCGCCGCCACCGCCACCGCCGCCCGGACCCGGACCCGCGCTCGCGGCCTTCCAGTTCTCGCCGTAGCGGTCGTAGGCGCGACGCTTCTCCTCGTCGCGCAGGACGTCGTAGGCCTCCGAGATGTCCTTGAAGCGGTCTGCGGCCGCGGGGTCCTTGTTGACGTCGGGGTGGTTCTCGCGGGCCAGGCGCCGGTAGGCCGTGCGGATCTCGTCGGTGGTCGCGTCGCGCGAGACGCCGAGCGCGTCGTAGTAGTCGCGGGCGCCGACGGCCATCAGCCGGAGCCGGGTCCCGCCGGCTGCGTGCCGTCAGCCGGCGGCGGCGACGCCCGGCGACCGACCACCACCTGAGCCGGGCGCAGCACGCGCCCGCCGCGCTCGTAGCCGGCGCGGGCGACGTCGAAGATCGTCCGGTCCTCCGCGTCCGGGCTCAGCCGGACGTCGACGGCGTCGTGGCGCTCGGGGTCGAACGGCTCGCCCCGCTCCCCGGAGCGCGTCACGCCCTCGCGGGCCAGCGTCGCGGAGATCTGGTCGGCCACCGCACGCAGACCCTCGTCGGCCTCGCCCTCGGGCCGGGCCGCCAGCGCCCGGTCGATGCTGTCGGCCACCTCCAGCCAGTCGCGGACGATGGCGTCGGCCGCCTCCGCCGTGCGCCGGTCCAGCTCCCGACTGCTCCGCTTGCGGAAGTTGTCCAGGTCGGCCAGCGCCCGCTTCAGGCGATCCTCGAGGCGGGCGGCCTCGGCCTGCGCGGCGGCGGCCGCCTCGGTGGTCAC
>JAOPZP010000151.1 GCA_025964055.1 Conexibacter sp. | reverse complement strand
CGGACAGCAGGATGTCCGCGTCGGCGGAGGTGAAGACCAGCGGCGGCCGGATCTTCAGCACGTCGTCGTCAGGTCCGCTGAGGCCCACCAGGACCCGCCGGTCGCGCAGCGCGTCCACGAGCCCACGAGCGCGCTCCGACGCGCTCGGCCCCGCCGGTGCGGCGCCGATCTCGACCGCCGCGAAGAGCCCCGCCGCCCGGACGTCGACGATCGCCTGATGGCGCGCCTGAAGCGTCCGGAGGCCCGCCGCCAGGGACGCGCCCACCGCGAGGACGTTCGCGAGCAGTCCCTCGTCGCGGATCACGTCCAGAACCGCCGCCCCGACAGCGCACGACACGGGGTTCCCGCCGAAGGTGTTGAAGTACCGGGTGCGCTCGGCCAGCGCCGCGAGGACCGATGAGCGCCCGACGACCCCGGCGATCGGATGGCCGTTGCCCATCGGCTTGCCCAGCGTCACGAGGTCTGGGATCAGGCCATGTCGCGCGAAGCCCCACATCTCCGATCCGGTGCGCCCGAACCCGGCTTGGACCTCGTCGGCGATGAAGAGCCCTCCGGCGTCGCGGATCGCCGCCACCGCCGGCCCGAGAAAGCCGGGCGGGTCTGGTCGGAGGCCGTCGCTGGCGAACAGCGTGTCCACCAGGAGCGCCGCCGGACGGATGCCGTCGGCCGCCAACGCCGCGATCGCCTCGCGGACCGATGCGCCGAAGCGCTCGCCCACCTCGGCGCTCGCCTGCCACCGCGCCGACGGCGCAGGGACCGTCCGAGCGCAGCGCGACAACGCGACGCCCGGGCCGAGCGAGGGAGACAGCGCGGCGACCGTGGCGGTCACCCCGTGGTAGGCCGCGCCGGTGACGATGAACCCCGACGCTCCGGTCGCCGCGCAGGCCAGTCGGCAGGCGAGATCGTTGGCCTCGCTGCCACTGCAGGTGAGCATGACCTGGTCGAGCGGTGGCGGAAACGTGGCCAGCAACTGCTCCGCGTAATCCAGGATGCCGGTGCCGAGGTACCGCGTGTGGGTGTTGAGCGTCGCGGCCTGCCGGGTCAAGGCCTCCACGACCCGCGGATGGCAGTGGCCGACGCAGGCGACGTTGTTGTAGGCGTCGAGGTACTCCACGCCGTCGGCGTCGTACAGGCGCGTTCCCTCGCCCTTCACGATGTGCAGGGGACGCGAGTAGAACAAGCGGTAGGCCGGTCCGAGGAGCCGGGCTCGACGTTCCAGGAGTGGATCGGCCCTCCCCTTGTCTCGCGCGCTCACGACGCGGCCATCACTCGGTCCGTCAGCCAGGCCGGGCCTTCGTGGACGGGCACGGCCATCAGCAGCTCGAGGTTGCGCCACACCAGCGCTTGATTGCGCAGGACGTAGCGGCTGTTGTCGGGGTGCTGCCGCCCACGCCAGGTGGAGATGGCCGCGCTGAGCACGAGGCGGCCGGCCATGAGGGCAGGCAGCACCTCGAGCTCGTCGACGTTGAGGCGGTTGACGGCGTGATAGGCCGCCGTGATCGCCGCGGCGACCTCGAGCGGGTGCTCGCCCTGGCAGGGCTGATAGGCGCACGCGGTCGCGAGGTCCTGAACGAGCGGAGCCTGAACGAGATCGCCGAAGTCGATGACGCCGGCGAGATCGCCGTGGCCGGTGCGGGACACCAGCACGTTCTGCGGGTTGAAGTCGTTGTGGATCACCTGACGCCGGAGCGCTGAGACACGCGGCAGCACCGTTGCGTCGAAGCGATCCAGCGCCTCCTCCGCGAGCCCGCGCGCCCGGCGATCCTCGATCGCCTCGAGGAGGGGCCTGACGACGCCGGCCCGGTGTGCGTCCCACGTCAGCAGGCGCCGGTCGGCAGGATGTCGGAAACCGGCCAAGCCCTGGTCGATGCGCGCCAGGAGGCGACCGACGGCGGCGCGCTGACCGGCGGTCGCCCTCGCAGCTCCCAGCGAGCGGCCCTCGATGAAGGTCACGCAACGGACGATCTGCGGCGGCCGGGCTCCCCCGTCATCCCAGGTGAACTCTCCATCCGAACCACACGTGCACGGAACGACGCGCGGCACCGGAAGCGTCGGATCGACCGCCGCGAGATGCTGCAGCGCGGCGGTCTGAAGGTTTGCCACCGGCTCTTGCTCGGCCGGATGCGCGACCTTCAGGACGTACTCGCCGGCCTCGGTCTGGATGTGGAAGTTGCGGTCTCGTTCTCCCGGAAGTGGGCGGACGGCGTTCGGCGTGAGGCCGAATGCCGTCCGGCAGAGGTGCTCGGCGTGAGCGCAGGTGACCGGCGGCGCCGGCGCGACGAGGGCGTCCCCTTCGGACGACAGAGCTGTGGGCCACTTGACGTCGCAAACCTCCATCACCTAAGTTTAGGTCTTCGTGTTGATGGCGTCTACCTTGAAGGACTTCTCCATGCCCCTCACCTCGGCCGACGACGTCGCCTACCTCGACATCGCAGATCCGAGCTTCTCGCTCCGCTCCGAGGCGGTGCTGGCGGCGCGCCGGGACGAGTGGTACGCGCGCACCCCGTACGGCATCGCCGCGCTCCGCTACGACGAGGTCGGCCTGTTGCTCAAGGACCGCCGGCTCGGGCAGGGATCGCGCCGCTGGCCGGAGCACAACGGGGTCACCGGGGACTTCAACGACTGGTGGCACCGCACGCTCATCAACTTGGTCGGCGAGGACCACATGCGCCAACGCCGCGTGCTGAACCCCGCGTTCTCCCCGCGCGTGATCGACGCGATGGCGCCGGCGTTCTCCGACCTGGCGAACACGCTGGTCGACCAGTTCATCCACCGCGGCAGCTGCGAGTTCGTCACCGACTTCAGCCAGCCGTTCGCCACGCGCGTGATCTGCAAGCTCGTCGGCGTCGGCGACGACCGCTGGGAGCGCCTCGCGGAATGGACCGCCACCATGGGCCTGGCCCTGGGCGTGACGATCAAGCAGGATCAGAAGCGCATCGAGGAGTCGTTGGAACGCCTCACCGAGTTCGCCGACGAGGTCATCGCCGAACGCCGTCGCTCTCCCGTCGCAGGCGACACCGTGGCCCATCTGATGACCGCGCAGGAGAGCGGGAACCTCAGCGAGCTGGAGCTTCGCGAGGTCATCGTCAACATGTTCTTCGGCGGCGTCGAGACCACGCGCAACCAGCTCGCCATCGCCATGGACCTCTTCATCCAGCACCCCGAGCAGTGGGAGCTGCTGGCGGCGCGGCCCGAGCTCGCGGGCGCGGCCGTCGAGGAGGTCATGCGCGCGCGTCCGACGACCACCTGGGTGACGCGCGAGGCGCTCGAGGACTTCACGTTCCAGGGGCTCGAGATCACGCAGGGCACGACCGTCCACCTGCTGACGTCGGTGATCGGCAGCGACCCCCAGGCGTATGGCGAGGAGGTCACGTTCGACATCTCGGCGGACCGGCCCCGGCAGTTCGGCTTCGGCGGCGGCGCCCATCACTGCCTCGGGCACTTCCTGGCCCGGCGCGACATGAGCGAGGCGCTGACCGTGCTCTCGCAGCGCCTGGCGTTCCCGCGGCACGCGGGCCCGTCCGAATGGCTTCCCGACAGTGGCAACACGGGTCCCACGTCGCTCCCGATCAGCTTCGAGGCCCGCGGGTGACCGCCGTCGAGTCGATCGAGCCCGGCGCGTTGACCCTATGCTGCACCTCGCTGGACTCGGGCAGGCTGTTCTGGACCGACCCGGACGGTTCGCGCCACGGCTACGAGGTGGAGGCGGCCGAGGCGGTGGCCTCCGAGCTCGGCCTGGAGCTGCGGTGGATCTTCCGCCAGTGGTCGGACTTCCGGCCCGCCCTGCAGCGCGGCGAGTGCGACGCCATCTGGTGCGGCTGCGCGATGACGCCCGAACGTCGCAAGATCATGGACTTCACCAGGCCGTACGCCGTGTTCAACGAGTCGGTCGTCACTCGGCCGGACTCCTCGATCTCTGGTCCGGAGGACCTGGCCGGCCGCCGCGTGTTGGCCATTGACGGATCGACGAACATGGCGCTGGCCGAGACGTTCCCCGGTGCGGTCGTCGTTCCCTTCGCCGGCGACACCGACGACGTCCTCGGCGACATGCTGACCATGGTGCGCGAGGGCGAGGTCGACGCCCTGGTGGACGACGACGTCTGCTTCATCGAGCCCGACCCGACGTTGCGACTCGCGTTCACGGTGCCCACGCGCAACGCCTGGGGCGGCGCCTGCCGCAAGGGCGAGCCCGATCTCGTGGCAGCCCTCGACGCTGCCATCGGCCAGATCGACTTCGCCCCGCTGTGGGATCGTTGGCTCTCAGCGCTCCCTTATCCGTTCTGAGCACGCCGCGCAGGCGTGCCGGGCGCAGACGCGCCCGGCCGCTGCAGTTCGATCAGGCGGCGAGTGCCACCGAGGCGGGGACCCTCGACAGCGCCTCGAGCGGGTCGGCGGCCGGCAGCGCCTGGTCGGCGGCGACCGGTGCGTAGGTGACCTGGCCGGCGGCCACGTTGAGGCCGGCCAGGAATCCCGGGTCCGAGCTCAGGGCGGCGTGAACGCCTTGGTCGGCGAGCCTCACGACGTAGGGCATGGTGGCGTTGGTCAGCGCGAACGTCGAGGTGATCGGGACCGCGCCGGGCATGTTGGCCACGCAGTAGTGCGTGACGCCGTCGACCTCGTAGGTCGGGTCGGTGTGGGTCGTCGGACGCGAGGTCTCAAAACAGCCGCCCTGGTCGATCGAGACGTCGACCAGCACCGCATGCTGCTTCATCAACCCCAACTGCGCACGCGTGATCACCCGCGGCGCCTTGGCCCCGTGCACCAACACCGCACCGATCACCAGATCGACCTCGGGCAGCATCCGCTCGATGCTCAACGTCGTCGAGAACACCGTCGAACAACGGTTGATGAGCAAGAAGTCCAACTCGCGCAAGCGATCGATCGACCGGTCAAAGACATAGGTCTCAGCACCCATCCCGATCGCGATCTCCGCCGCCGTCAACCCCACCACACCACCACCGATGACCATCACCTTGCCCGCCGCCACCCCCGGCACACCGCCCAGCAGCAACCC
>JAOPZP010000537.1 GCA_025964055.1 Conexibacter sp. | reverse complement strand
CGATCCCGACCCCGGCGACCCCCCGGCCCACGCCGCCGCTGGCCGCACGCGCCGCGTCCCTGCGGCGCGCCGCCGAGGCGCACGCCGAGCAGGCGCTCAAGGCCTTCGTCCGGCGCTCGACCGACCGCCGTCTCGAGCAGACCGTCGGGTCGAGCCTGGGCCTCAAGGCGGTCTTCGCGGGCATGGAGCGCCAGTACGTCCCCGAGCGCGCCGGCGGCTTCGCCGGCGACATCCAGTACGACCTGCGCGGCGCCGACGGCAGCGTCCGGTCCTGGACCGTCACCGTCGGGCCGTCGGCGGCGCAGGCGCGCCAGGGCGCGTCCACCGACGCCAAGCTGAAGATCACCGTGTCGGTCGCCGACTTCGCCCGCATCGCCGGTCAGGACCTCGATCCCGTCAAGGCCGTCCTCACCGGCCGGCTCGAGCTGGCCGGCGACTTCGCCGTGGCGATGCGCCTCGGCGAGATGTTCGGGCAGTAGCGCCCGGGGCCGGCGGCGCCGCGAGACCGCACCTGCCGCTCCGTCAAGGACTCGTCGCTCGACGCCGCGCTCCCGGCGATATCGCGGGTGTACGTTCGCCCGATGAGCCGCCCCTTCGTCGCCGGCGGAGCACGCCTCACCGGTCGCGGCGGCACGACGCGATCGGCGCGCGGCGGTGGCTAGCGCGCCCGGCGTCGCGGATCGCCGGCGGCTGCGCCTGCGACGACGGAGCTCCACGCGCAAGGACGACACGGCCGCCTTGTGCGTGTTCTTCGCGTTCGTGCTGGCGTTCTACTCCTGGGTCGTGCTGACCAGCGAGCCGGTGTCCTTCGACGTCCTGCGCAGCGGCCCTCACGGGTTGCTCGGCGACGCGTTGGCCCATGGGCAGCTCAGCCTGCGGTTCGACCCGCCCGCCGGCCTGCTGGCGCTGCACAACCCCTATGACCCGGTGGCGAACATGCCGTTTCGCCGCACCGGCCTGCACGACCTGACCCTGTGGCACAGCAAGCTGTACATCTACTGGGGCCCGGTCCCGGCACTGCTGCTGTTCGCGCCGCTGCGGCTGGTCGGCGTGTGGCTGCCGCAGAGCCTGGCCACGCTCCTGTTCGGCTTCGGCGGCACCGTGTTCTCCGCGTTGACGCTGCGGTTCCTCGTGCGCCGGTTCCTGCCGAGCACGCCGGCGTGGGCGCTCTGGGCGGGCATGACGGCGCTGGCGCTGAGCAACGTCGTGCCGTTCAGCCTACGGCGGCCCGCGCAGTACGAGCTCGCCATCGAGGGCGCGCTGTGCTTCGGCTTCCTCGGCCTCTGGCTGCTGCTCACCGCGTGGTTCGGCGGCCGGCCGCCGCTGCGCCGGCTGGCGGGTGCGAGCCTCGCCTTCGGGCTGGCGATCGGGTGTCGCCCGACCGGGGCCGCGTACCTCCTCGTGCCCTTGGTCCTGGTGCTCGGCGCCCGGCGCTCGGGTGCGTGGCCGGGCGCGAACGGCGTGTCGCGATCCCGGCTCCTGCTGGCGCTGATCGGACCCCTCGCCGTCTGTGGCGCCCTCCTCGCCGCCTACGACCTGGCCCGCTTCGGCAGCCCGCTGGAGCTCGGGCAGCGCTACCAGCTGTCGGCCTTCGACCAGACGCACCGCGGCATCGGCCATCTGTCCTACCTGCTGCCCGGGTTGTTCTATTACCTGGTCATGCCGCCGCAGCCGCTGGCGGCGTTCCCCTTCCTGGACCTCGGGCCGCCGCCGGCCTACCCGTGGCACCTGCCGGCCGGCTACACGGGCGTGGAGACGACCGGCGGGCTGCTCCCGCTGGTGCCCGCGGTGCTGGTGCTCGCGCTGCTCCCGTGGGTCGCTCGGCGCTGGGAGCCGGACCTGCGCCGGATCGCCGGCGCGATGCTGGCCGCGGGCGCGCTGACGCTCGTCGCGCTGTCGGTCACGGTCTGGGGGACGACCCAGCGCTACGAGGTCGACTTCGTCTCCCTGCTCCTGAGCCCCGCGTTGTTGGTGTGGTACGCCGTGCTGGCTCGTCCGCGCCGCACCCCGTGGCCGAGGCGGCTGGCGATCGGCACGGGCGTCGCGGCGCTGACCTGGGGATCGCTGGCGGGGCTCGCCGAGAGCATCACGGGCTACAACAACGTCCTGGCCGTCAACCACCCCGACGTGTACCGCCGGTTCGTGGACGCGTTCTCGCCGCTCTCGCAGCTGATCGCCGTCGCCGCCGGAGGACCCGTCATCGCTCGGATCTCCTCGCCGATCGCCGAGCGGACCGACCACCCGTGGCCGTCGCCGGGTCCGCACGAGGTCGCCTTCGACGTGTCGTCCGCACCGGTGGTGCTGACGATCGCCAGCCCGGCTCGCCGGCACTACGCGCTGCGGCTCGCCGTCGCTCCCGGCCGGGACGCGCAGGCCGGCGAGGGCGCGCAGCTCCTGGTGGGGCTGGAAGCCCAGGCGCCGCAGACGCTCGAGGTGCTCCGGCCGGCCGTCGCGGACGTCGACCTGGCGCTCGGCGCGGGGATCAACCGGGTGGTCGTGTCGGCCACGGCCGTCCGGGCGCGGGGTGCTCGCGTGGTGGCGGTCCGCGGCCTCGCGATCGTCACCCCCGGCACGCCGCTCAGCCGCCCGCCCAGGCCCTGAGAACAGGGATCTCGCGGCCGTCCCCGGCGACCCTTGCCGCCCTGTCAGCGGTCCGCCGGCGTTGGCTGTTGACCCCCGAGATCGCGGGTGTACGTTCGCGCAGATGGCCGCCATCACCCTGATGATCGCCACCGCGCCGGGCCCGGTGGCGCCCCCTGATCTGCTGCTTCCCGAGCACGACGTGCCCGACCCGCAGCTCTCGGTCGTGATCCCCGCGCTGAACGAGGCGCAGACCATCACGGAGTTCGTCACGTGGTGTCGCGAGGGGCTCGAGGACGCCGGCGTGTCGGGCGAGATCCTAATCGTCGACAGCTCGACCGATGCGACTGCCGAGCTCGCACGGGCGGCCGGCGCACGGGTCCTGAAGGTGCCGCGGCGCGGCTTGGGGCGCGCTTACATGGACGCGATCCCGCACATCCGGGGCGAGTGGGTCGTCATGGGCGACGCCGACTGCACCTACGACTTCCGGCAGCTGGCCGGGTTCGTCGAGCGCTTCCGCGCCGGCGACGAGTACGTGATGGGGTCGCGCTGGAAGGGCTCGATCCAGCCGGGCGCGATGCCGTGGCTGCACCAGCACCTCGGCACGCCGGTCACGACCTGGATCCTCAACCGGCTGTACCGCAGCCGCTTCTCCGACATCCACTGCGGCATGCGCGGCATCACCCGCGACGCCCTGCAGCGGATGGATCTGCAGTCGCAATCATGGGAGTACGCGTCGGAGATGGTCCTCAAGTCGGTGCACATGCGCCTGCGGACCTCCGAGGTCCCGGTGCGGTTCCTCAAGGACCAGGACGGGCGCCTGAGCCACCACAAGCGCTCCGGCTGGTTCTCGCCGTGGCAGGCGGCGTGGATCAACCTGCGCGCGATGTTCGTCTACGGCGCCGACTTCTTCGTGTTCAAGCCAGGGCTCGCGGTGCTCGCCCTCGGCCTGGCGATCCTCCTGGCGCCGGTCGGCGGGGCCGTCGACCTCGGCCTCTTCGAGTTGTCGCTGTACTCGATGATGGTGGGGATGGTCCTGACGCTGATGGGCCTGACGAGCGTGCTGGTCGGTGGCGTCTGCCAGCTGCTGTTCGACTACTCGGGCGACGCGCGGCGGCGCTGGGCGCGGCGCCTGCCGTACACGCGGACCGTCGGCCTCGCGGCAGCGCTGGGCGTCCTGGGCGCCGGGCTGGTCGTCCCGCTGATCTCGACCTTCGTGGGCAACGGGCTGGCGCTCGATCCGACGGCCGGCCTCCCGGAGCGGCTGGCGATCGTCGGCTTCGCCGCGCTGCTCTCCGGCTTCCTGCTGTTCTCCTTCACCCTGCTGCTGCAGGGCGTGATGCTCGTCACCGGGCGGGACGGCTGGCGGGATCCTCGTGGGGATCCCGCGACCCTGCGCGATGGCTAGCGCGCCGGCGCCGGCAGCGGCGGCGGGCCGGGGGAGCCGGCTCGCGCTGCCACGGCCGGTCGGGCCCAGAGGCGAGACCGTCGCGTTGTGGATGTTCTTCGCGGCGTTCCTGGTGTTCTACGTGTGGATCGTCCGGACGGGCGTCCCGTTCACGTCCAGCCACGCCTACAGCGGTCCGTACGGGGCACTGGCCGACGCGTTCGCCCACGGGCAGCTCAGCCTCCGCGACCCGCCGCCCCCGGGGCTGCTCGACCTCGTCAACCCCTATGACACGATCGCCAACAACGCGTTTCGCCACAACGGCCTGCACGACCTGACGCTGTGGCACGGCAAGCTGTACGTCTACTGGGGCCCGGTGCCGGCGCTGCTGCTCGTCCCGTTGCAACTGGTAGGCGTATGGGTGCCGCAGAACCTCGTCACGGTCGGCCTCGGCTTCGGTGCCCTGGTGTTCTCGGTGCTGACGCTGCGCGTCCTCG
>JAOPZP010000149.1 GCA_025964055.1 Conexibacter sp. | reverse complement strand
GCCAGGGCGTCGCACAGCTCTCGCGCGACGTGGCCGGCGGCCGGCGGCTCGGCGAGGTCGGCGAGCTGCAGCGCGACGGCGAGCTGCTGGCCGACGACCTCGGCGCGGCGGGTGGACGAGGCGATGTCGCGGCCGATCTCGGCGAGCGTGCCGATGACGTCCAGCAGGGCGTCGGGCCCCTCCGGGCCGGGGATCGAGGGGTTCGAGACGGGCGGATCTTCGGTGAGGAACATGCGGCCCGCAAAGCTAGGTCCGCATGGGCCGTCCGCACATGGCCCGGCGGTCGGAGGTGGGCGGCCCGTCCATCGACCGGCGGTCGGCGCCCGCACGGCGACGGGGCTTGCGACGGGGGCCGGGGGGAATACCGTCGGGATCATGGACATCGTCATCGCCGGGGGCCACGGGAAGATCGCGCAGCACCTCGAGCGCCTGCTCGCCAACGCGGGGCACCGCGTCCGCGGCCTGATCCGCAACCCCGATCACGCCGCCGACCTCCAAGCCGCCGGAGCGGAGCCGGTGGTGGCCGACCTCGAGGAGCTCGACGTCGACGCGCTGGCGCAGCTGCTCGGCAGCGCCGACGCGATCGTCTTCGCGGCCGGAGCGGGACCCGGCAGCGGGCCGCAGCGCAAGTGGACGGTCGACTACGCGGGCGCGGTCAAGCTCATGGAGGTCGCCCGCCGCAACGGGATCGAGCGCTACGTGATCGTCAGCTCCATGGGTGCCGATCCCGAGGCCGAGGACGACGGCGGCTTCGGCACGTACCTGCGCGCCAAGGGCCAGGCCGACCAGAAGCTCGTCGAGAGCGGGTTGGCCTACACGATCGTGCGGCCCGGTGGACTCACCGACGACCCGCCGACCGGGCGCGTCACCGCGGGTCCGAGCGTCGGCCGGGGCCAGATCCCGCGCGCCGACGTCGCCGCGGTGCTCGCCACCGTCCTGGAGACGCCGGACGCCGTCGGGCTGACGTTCGCGGTGATCTCCGGCGAGACGCCGATCCCCGAGGCGATCGCGGCGCTCGTCGCGCGCTGACCAACGGGCTCGTGGTGCCGCGTGCCGCCGTCGTCGCGGCGTAAGTTGCCCCGCCTATGGCTGCCGCTCCCACCCTGCCGCCCGCGCTTCGAGGACTCCTGGAGGCGGGCGGCGCGCTCGTCCGGCGCTCGTCGAGCGGTCGGGTGGCCCTGGCGCGCGCGGCCGACGTCGTGCCGGCCGACGCGCTGCCGGCGGTCATGGGGCGCCTGCCCTCGGAGCTTGGTGCGGCACACCGGGAGGCGACGACGGGATGGGCGTTCAAGGAGGTCGAGCGCGTCCTGAAGTCCGCCTGGGGCCAGGCGCCCGGCAAGGTGCTCGACGAGCTGGATCCCGAGCCGCTGGCCGTGACCCCCGCGGCCCAGGTCCATCGCGGCGTGCACGACGGGCGAGCGGTGGCCGTCAAGGTCCTGCGGCCCGGGCTGGCCGCGGGCGTCCGGTCCGACCTCGCGCTCCTCGACATGCTGGCCGCGCCGCTGCGCCAGGTCTTCGGCGCGATGGACGCCGGAGCGATCCTGCGCGAGGCCCGCGAGACCGCGCTCGACGAGCTCGACCTCGAGCACGAGGCCTCCAACCAGCGCCAGGTCCGGCGGCTGCTGCGGGGCGTCGAGGGCTTGGTCATCCCGGCGCCCGACATGGAGCTCAGCGGCGAGAGCGTGCTGGTCACCGAGCTGCTCGACGCCCCCACGCTCGACGAGGCGGCGCCCGGCGACCGCGGCGCGGTGGCGCGGGTGCTGGTCGCCGCGCACATGACGGCCGCACGCGGCGGGATCGTGCTGACCGACCTCCGGCCCGGACACGTGCTGCTGCTGCACGACGGGCGCGTCGGCCTGCTGGGCGCCGGCGTCGCGCGGCCGGTCGATCGCGATCGGGTGGGCTTCGCGCTGGAGGCCCTGGCGCGGTTGCGCGAGCGCGACCAGGACGGCTTCACGGCCGCGGTGGCCGACGGCCTCGGCGTGCTGCCCGCGGGCGCCGCGCTCAAGGCCTATGCCTTGATCAGCACGCTGGCCGGCGAGCTGCTGGTCGGCCCGGCGCTGCTGGACGGACCGGCGCTCGCGGTCGTCGGCGAGCGAGCGCTCGACCACCTCGGCGGGGCGCTCGCGCTGGCCGACGAGGTCACGCCGCAGCCGGGCGACCTGGCGGCCGTCCGCTCGCTCGCGCAGGTCGCGGCCCTGCTGTCGCGCCTGGGCGCCACCGAGGACTGGGGCGCGCTGATGCTGGACGCGGGCTGAGAGGGCCCTACTCGAACATCCTTGCTTCCACCCGGCGCTCGTGGTGCGCCTTGGTGAACTGCGTCTCCTCGTAGTGGCGATCGAGCACGTCGAGGATCTCGTCGGTGTCGCCGCCGACGACCGTCCCGTCGTCGAGGATCAACACGGGGATGACGCGCCCGCCGCCCGTGGCGGCCGCCATCGCGTCGCGCTCGTGCGGCTCGGGCTCGACCTGCCGAGCGATGAACGGCACGCCCAGCTCGGTCAGCCGCTGGCGGATCTGATGGGAGAAGGGGCACCACTCGGCCTGGTAGAGCTCGATCATGGCGGGGATGTTCCCAGGCCCGCCAAGACTCAGCCGCGCGCGGTCGAGGCCGGCACCGGCGCCGGCTCGCCGCCCGGCTCGGCCGCGGGCGCCCAGCCGGGGCCGTGGTAGGCCAGCGCCGCCCTGACCCGCCAGGAGCGCGCGCGGCGGACGTCGTGCCACAGCGCGACGTACTCGTGGAAGGCGACCCGGACCGGGTTGTAGGTCGCGATGTCGGTCGTCAGGCCGTAGCGGACGCGCTCGCGCTCGGGCGCGAACGTCCCGAACAGGCGGTCCCAGATGACGAGGATCCCGCCGTAGTTCTTGTCCAGGTACTGCTCGTTGGAGCCGTGGTGGACGCGGTGATGCGAGGGGGTGTTGAGCACCGCCTCGATGGGGCGCGCCAGCCGGCCGATGCGTTCGGTGTGGATCCCGAACTGGTAGATCAGGCTCCAGGCCTGGGCGAGGAGGACCATCCACGGGGCGAAGCCCGCCAGCGGCATCCACAGCCAGAACGGCGCGTAGGTCATCGGGACCCAGGTCTGGCGCAGCGCGGTGCTCAGGTTGTAGTGCCGGCTGGAGTGGTGCACGACGTGGCTGGCCCAGAAGACGCGGCTCTCGTGCGAGACGCGGTGAAACAGGTAGTACGAGAAGTCGTCGGCGAAGAAGAGCGCGACCCAGACCCACCAGGCGCCGGTCGGCAGGTGCCAGGGCGCGAGCTCGTAGAGCACGGCGTAGAGGGCGAGCACCGCGAGCTTCCACGCAGCGTTGATGATGACGTTGCCGATCCCCATGACCAGCGAGGTGCGGGTGTCGCGCGCGTCGTAGCCGACGAGGCCGTCGGCCTCGAGGTGGCGGTAGGACAGGAACTCCACCACGAGCAGCAGGATGAAGTAGGGGAACGCGTAGTACAGGACCTCGGCCATGGCGGGCTGCTCCTAGTCCTGCGGGACCGAGCGCTCGAGCAGCTCGCGGGCGAAGACGTGGGCGGCGGCGGGGTCCGCGGTCCCGATGGCACGGGCGAGGGCCCGGATCGCGTCGTGGTCGGCGACCTCGGCGGCGACGACCGACGCGTCGAAGGACAGCAGCCGCTGGCCCGCGACGAGCGTGTTGAGCGCCAGCCGGTACGCGAGGTTGCCAGAGCCCTCGATGATCCGGTCCCACAGCACGTCGTAGATCGCGGTGCGCACGACGGGGTCGTCGGCGACGGCGAGCGCCTCGGCGCGGGCCTCCAGCTCGGCGCGCGTGGCGGTGTCGGCGCGCAGCGCGCACAGCCGAGCGGCGTCGGCGCCGACCGAGGCGCGCATCTCGAACGTCGCGCGGACCAGGCCGAGCGCCGCCGGCGGGGTCTCGCCGTCGGCGCCGAGGGCGAGCAGGAGGTCGAGCCCGCCGTGGCGGCGCCAGTCGCGCACCCGGGTCGCGCCGCCCTGGCTGATGGCGATCAGGCCCGCCTGCTGCAGGCGCTTGAGCGCCTCGCGGACCGCGTGGCGGCTGGCGCCGAGGTCCTCGCTCAGCTGGCGCTCGGAGGGCAGCGTCGTCTCGGCGGCGTAGGTGCCGTCGAGGATGCGCCGGCGCAGGACCCGGTGGATCTCGGCCGAGAGGGTCGCCTTGGGGGCTGGTCCAACCAGTTCCATACGCTGGTTGTACCAGATCGCCGCGCCGCCGTCGAGCGCTCCGGGTGGTCACAGGATTGGCAGGATCCGCCAAGACACTCCATGGACGCCGCCGGCGACCCCCGCATCGACACCGTGCTGCTCGCCCACGCCCTCGAGGGCGACGGTGAGGCGTTCGGCGCCTTCTACCGCCGCCACGTGCGCCGCATCACCGCGTTCCACCTGGCTCGGACCCACGAGGCGCAGGACGCCGCCGACCTGACCGCCGAGACCTTCGCCGCGGCGCTGGCCGCGCTGCACCGCTACGACCCGGCGCGCGGCGAGCCGATCGCGTGGCTGTTCGGGATCGCCCGCAACTGCCTCTCCTCGCTGCGCCGGCGCGGCGCCGTCGACCAGCGCGCGCGAAGCCGCATGGGGCTCGCCCGGCTGGACCTCGACGACGCCGCCCTCGATCAGGTCGAGGCGGCCGCCAGCGCGGAGCTGATCCGCGTCGAGCTGCGCGAGGGCTTCGACGCCCTGCCGGCCGACCAGCGCGACGCCGTCGTCCTGCGCGTGCTGCTCGACCACGACTACGCCGAGGTCGCGTCGGCCTCCGGGGTCTCGGAGGCCGTGGCCCGCAAGCGCGTCTCCCGCGGCCTGTCGGCCATGCGCGCCCGTCTCGCCTCAAGGAACCCGTCATGACCGACTTCTTCGACGACCTCGAGCGCCAGCTCGTCACCGCCACGCAGCACCGTCCGCAGCGCTTGCGCCGAGCCCGCGCCCGCCATGCTGCGGCGCTGGCCACCGTCCTCGTCGCGCTCCTGGCGGGCGGCGCCGGCCTGGCGACCGCGCTGTCGAACGGCGGCGACGCCGGGCGCAGCGTGGGGGCCCCGGCGACGACGACGCCGGCCGCGCGCACCACCACCGCACCGCGGACGACCCCGAGCCAGCTGCGTCCCTTCACCGTCGCGATCCTCAACGGCACCACCGTCCCCGGCCTGGCCCGCGGCGTGGCGACGCAGCTGCAGGACTCGCACTTCAAGATCGGCAACATCACCAACACCAGCCGCCAGGATCAGGCCGCGACGATGGTGCACTACGCACCCGGACGGCAGCTCGCCGCGACGCTGGTGGCCTCCCGGATCAAGCTGAAGGACGTCGTCCTGCGGCCGATCACGCGGGACGAACAGGTCCTCGCGGGCGAGCAGGCGGCGGTCGTCGTGGTCGTCGGCTCCGACCAGAACACGTCCCCGGCACCCTGACCCGTACCGTGCGGCGCCGTGGCCACCACGGCGACCGGCCCCACCCCGCTGCAGTCCCTCCTCGCGCGCCCGCGCGTGATGGCCGTCCTCGGCGCCATCACGATCGCGTTCTCGGCCGTGCTCGTCCGCGAGGCCGGCGTCTCGCCCTCCACCGCCGCCGTCTTCCGCTGTGCCTACGCGGTCCCGGTGCTCGTCGTCCTCGCCGCGCTGGAGGACCGCAGGTTCGGCCCGCGTCCCTCGCGCGGCCGCTGGATCGCCGCGGTCGCCGGCGTCTTCTTCGCCATCGACCTCGTCTGCTGGCACCACGCGATCGAGGACGTCGGTGCCGGCCTCGCGACGGTCCTCGGCAACCTCCAGGTCGCGTTCGTCCCGCTCGTCGCGTGGGCGCTCCTCGGCGAGCGCCCCGGTGCCCGCGTGCTCGCGACGCTGCCGCTGATGCTCTCGGGCATCGTGCTCATCTCCGGCGCGCTCGAGTCCGGCGCCTACGGCCAGAACCCGACCCAGGGCGTGATCTTCGGGATCGCCACCGGCCTGAGCTACGCCGGCTTCATCCTGGCCCTGCGCGCGAGCGGCGCCGACCTCCGCCGCCCCGCGGGCCCGCTGTCGGACGCGACGCTCGTCGGCGCCATCGGCGCCCTGGCCATCGGCGCCGTCGTCGGCGACCTCGACCTCGTGCCGAGCTGGCCGGCGCACGGCTGGCTCGTCACGCTCGCGCTCAGCTCCCAGGTCCTCGGCTGGCTGCTGATCACCGCGTCGCTGCCGCGCCTGCCCGCCGCGACCACGGCGCTGCTGCTGACGATCCAGCCCGTGGGATCGGTCGCGCTCGGCGTCGTCCTCTTCAGCGAGAGCCCGAGCGCGCTGCAGCTCCTCGGCGTCGTCGCGATCCTCGTCGGCCTCGTGGTGACCACGCGACGGCGCGCCCGGTTGCCGGATCCCGTGCAAGGACTACCGTGAACGTCGTGATGAAGTTCGTGCGGATCTGGCTGCCGGTGACGATCCTCGCCGCCGGCCTCGTCCTCATCGCCGTCCGCGGCGGCGACGAGACCTCGATCGAGGGCGCCGCAGCCCTGTGGGGCGCGGGGTTGAGCGTCGCGCTGCTCAACTGGCTGCACCGCGTCGGCGTCTCCGGCGACAGCGCGCGCGACGACGAGGACCAGGCCCGCGCCTACTTCGACCGGCACGGACGCTGGCCCGATGACGTGCCGCCCCGGCACCCCTGAAGGCACAGGACGTCGCCCGCAGCGCTCCACTTCCGTGGTACAGGTGTCGTTAACCGGGACGACCCATGTTGAACGACGTCTTCCGCACCGCGAGCCATGCCCTGGAGCTCCTGCTCCACCGGGCCGCCAGCGTCGATCCGACGCTCGTCGTGCTGGGCCTCGTGCTGTACCTCGCCGCGCAGTGCGTCCGCACGCTCGGCTGGCACACCATCCTGCACGCCTCCTACCCCGAGGCGACCGAGCTGCGCCGACGCGACACGATGTGCGCCTACCTCGCCGGCGCCGGGCTCAACGGCGTGATCCCCGCGCGTGGCGGCGACATCGTCAAGCTCTGGCTGGTGCACCGCCGCATCGGCGGCGCGCGCTACCCCACCCTCGCGGCGACGTTCCTGCCCGAGACGCTCTTCGAGACCTTCTTCGGCTTCGCGCTGGTCGTCTGGGCGCTGAGCCGCGGCTTCCTGCCCGTGCCGACGTCCTCCGGCGAGCTCCCGCACGTCGACGTCACGCTGCTCATCGAGTACCCACTCCCCGCGTGCGGCGGCGCGATCGTGCTCGGCGCGCTCGGCTACGGCCTGTACCGCCTGCTGCGCCGGCGCGTCGGCGACCTCACGGTGCGCCTGCGCCAGGGCGTGGCGATCCTGCGCACGCCGCGCGAGTTCGTCACCGGCGTCGCGAGCTGGCAGGCACTGGCGCGGCTCGTCCGGCTCGGCTCGCTGGCCGCGTTCATGGCGGCGTTCCACCTTCCGGTGACCGTCTCGACCGTGGTGCTGGTCATGGCCGCCCAGGGTGGCGGGCGGATCATCCCGCTGGCGCCGGCGAGCGCGGGCCTGCGGCTGGCGATGCTGAGCTACGGCTTCGTCGAGACGACCGGCCACGCCGTCGACATCGCCGCGATCACGACGTTCACCTTCGGCGTCGGCGCGCTGCTGATGCTCGCCGGCCTGCTCACCGGCCTGCTGGCGCTCGGCGTCCAGCTGGGCACCTACTCGCCGCGTGTGGCCCTGGCCGCCGCGCGCGAGGCCGTCGCGCGCCACCGCGCGGCCGCCGGCACCGCGAGCGCCTGAGCGGCGCCCCGGCGCCGCGGCGCCCCTACTTGATCAGCACCGACGTGCCCACCGGCACGCGCGGGTACAGGTCCTTGACGTCGGCGACGTGCATGCGGATGCAGCCGTGCGAGGCGGCCGAGCCGATCGAGTAGTCCTCGCCCGTCCCGTGGATGCCGACGCCGTTGATGATGCCCATCCAGCGCGCCTTCAGCGGGTTGGCGGCCGAGCCGCCGTCGACGGTCGTGCCCTGGAGCTCGCCGGCCCACGGGCTGTTGGGAACGCTCCAGACCGGATCGACCTGCTTGTTGGCGATGTGGAACAGGCCCGACGGCGTCGGGTACGCCGGCTGCCCGACGGCGACGCCGTAGGACTTGGCGAACTTCAGGCGCTTGAACAGGCGCAGCTTGAAGTGCGCCTTGTCGACCGTGATGACCGTCCCGTAGATGCGCTGCAGGTCGTTGATGTTGACCTTCGGTGACGTCTTCACCAGCGCGGCGTGCAGGCGGCGCGGGGCGGTGACGCCGTCGTCCAGCGCGGCGTCGACCTGCTGCGCCACGGCCGTCTGGTCGAGGGCGCGGCCGTGGGCGGCGCGCTGGCGGTAGATGTGGGTCAGCGTGATCTTGACGGTCGCGTTGCGCGGCGCCTTGCCGACCTTCGCGGCGACGCCGGCGACCCAGGCGCGGACCGCGAGCTTGGAGTGCGACAGCTTGAGCCCGAC